>JAEWWC010000079.1 GCA_023396555.1 Bacillota bacterium | reverse complement strand
CTGCACGAATGCCTGCCGGATTACGTATCAGCAGGCATTGAGGCGGGGCTCAGGGATTTTGGGCGCAAGCTGAAAGGCTTCGATATGCCGGAGGCGGTGTTAACGGGCGTGGAGACGCGGACGTCCGCGCCGGTGCGCATCACGAGAGACGCGGGGCTGCAGGCGCTGGGCGCAGCCGGGCTGTTTCCGGCGGGCGAGGGGGCCGGTTACGCGGGCGGTATCGTGTCTGCCGCGGTGGACGGCATCAAATGTGCCGAGGCGCTGATGCGCCAATTTAAGAAGCCCGGCATAGTATGAAGGAGAATGCATGAAAAAGATCACGGTACTGTTTGGCAATTACGGGAGCGGCAAGACGGAGCTGTCGCTCAATATTGCGCTGTCGCTGGCGGAGAAGTCTGCCGATGTGGCGCTGGTTGACCTCGATATCGTCAACCCTTATTTCCGCTCGTCGGAACACAAGCCGCTGCTGGAGAGTAAGGGCATACGCGTGATCGCACCGGTGTTCGCCAACACGGCGGTGGATGTACCGTCGCTGCCGCCCGATGTATTTGCGGCGTTCCGGCACGAATACGCGGTGTTTGACTGCGGCGGAGACCCGGTGGGTGCGGCGGCGCTGGGAGGATTGAAACAGTATTTTGATGCGGCACGTGCGGACACCGAGGCGCTGTTTGTGGTCAACACGCGGCGGCCCTTTCAGGACAGCGCGGAAACGCTGGAAGAAAGCCTGACGCGGATACAGGCACGGGCGCGGCTGACCGCGGACGGTCTGGTGTTGAACGCCAACCTTGGGCCGGAAACGACAGGAAGCGAGCTGGCCGAAGGGTACGCGGTGGTGCGGGAGCTGTCGGACAGCACCGGCATACCGCTGCGCTATGTGAGCGGCACCGAAGCTGCATTGGTGGTCTTTGAGCAGCAGTGCCCGGACTGCGCGGGCGAGCGGCTGCCCATCAGCATACTGACCAGACCGGAATGGCTGGCTTGACCCTGGGGATAGAAGTGCTATTATGAAGGCGGATAATCGTATCAATAAATAGAATGGGAAACGTTTGTCCGACCGAATACATTGCTCCAACCTTGATATCCTTGATCGTCGGAGCAATATAATCTGGATAAGTTGTGTTTTTTGGAAGGGGTTTGGCATGAACGTATACGGCAACATACTGGATACCATAGGCAACACGCCGCTGGTGCGGATTAACAAGCTGTGGACGAATAAGAACGTTGAGATATATGCGAAGGTGGAGGGCACCAACCCCACCGGCAGCATCAAGGACCGCATCGCGCTCAAGATGATCGAGCAGGCTGAGGCGGAGGGGACGCTGACGCCTGGTAAGACCATCATCGAGCCCACGTCCGGTAATACCGGCATCGCGCTCGCGATGATCGGCGCGACGCTCGGCTACGATGTGGAGATCGTGATGAGCAGCGCGGTGTCGGTGGAGCGGCAGAAAATGATCACGGCGTTTGGCGCGAAGGTAATACTGACGGCGGCGGACGAGGGCACGGACGGCGCGATACGCAAGGCGCGCTCGCTGGTCGCTGAAAATCCGGATAAGTATTTCATGCCCGACCAGTTCACCAACCGCTACAACAAGCTGGCGCACTACTCGACGACGGCGGAGGAGATGATCCGCGATACGCAGGGGCGCGTGACGCATTTCGTCTCGGCGCTCGGCACATCGGGCACGCTGATGGGCACGGCGAAGCGCCTGAAAGAGCTGAGCCCGGACATACAGATCGTGGAGGCGCATCCGGTGAAGGGGCATTACATACAGGGCCTCAAGAACATGACCGAAGCTATCGTGCCGGAGATATATGACCCGTCGCGCATCGACGTGTCCATCATGATCGAGTCGGAAGAGGCGTTTGACATGGTGCGGCGCATCGTGAAGGAGGAGGGCATATTCTGCGGCATGTCGTCCGGCGCGGCGATGCTGGCGGCGCTGAAGGTGGCGGAGACGCTGAAGGAGGGTGTGGTCGTCTGCATATTCCCTGACCGGGGTGAGAAGTATCTGAGCACGCCGCTGTTTTAAGGCTCTATCCGGCAAGTTTTATATAGCTTGGTTAGGACATTATGAGTAAAGACTGAGGCCAAAATGCCTGAGTGAGCTGTCGGTTTGATGCTCTAGCGCCAGCAGTTCTTGATCAAGCTTGTCGGTATCGGAGTCTATAAGGTACTGCTTCATTTGGCATAAGTTTTTTACGCTATTCGCATTTCCGTTTATAAGCTGTTCCCAAGTGTTCATTGCATAGGGAGAATGGGTAGCTTGTTCTTTTTGCGATAACAATTGATTATAAAGAATAATTTGCATGCAAATTCTTATGTCAATTGTTTTCATAGCCATATCCATACGACCCATCTTAACAAAGCTGTACATCATATCTGGGGATATAAAGAAATATTCATTGGGATTCGCCGCAAATTGAATCCAAGATTGCTCATCCACATTCTTTGTAATTAGTGGCATAGAATCGGCAGCTTTACGATACGCGTCAATCGTGAGACATTCATCAAGATCGATATCTATTTTACCTATCAAACATAAATTCTTTTCGATATTAATAAGGTCTTCCAGAGTAATACGGTTAGCCAAAATACTAAGGACATACTTTTTAAAGATATGCAACGTTTCCTCTAATATATCGTCGTCACTTTTATTATTAAAATCCGAACACCATTCTGGTGAAAAATGTTCAAGCCCAAGATATCCTTCGAGTAAGTCTAAATAATCAACGGGCTGATACACCGAGAACAAGCCAATGCACATATAGACCTTGTGATACACATGGCTTTTTACATTGAATGTTATTATAACCTTCTGATGATCCACTCTAATAAGCGTCGACTTTTTACGCTGAAAACCGTACGGTATCAGTAATGCTTCCAGCTCGTCTATCAGTCTCTTTGTAATCGGTATATGCATGCGGAGTCTCCTTATAGCGTTTCCGTTGGCGAGGGCGGATCGGTGGGCGCAGGTGTGGCAGTGGGCACAGGTGTGCCGGTCGGCATGGGCGTCGGCGCTATTGTTGGCGCTGGGGTGGGCGTCGGTGGCACATAGACGAGCAGCGTCTGGTACATGACCTCTAACTGCGCCGTCATGGCGTTCATGTCCTCGGCTGCTGTTTCGTCGCCCTTCACATAGGCATCGTTGGCGTCGAGCAGGTCCTCTGACTGCGTGAGCAGCGCTTCAGTTTGCGCGATCAGCTCGGGCGACAGCGTGGCGCGCCGCTGGTCGAGGTAATCCTGCAATTTAATGATGGCTTTATCGAGGTTTATCTTAGCGTTGTCGAATTTGACGTAGCCGATGCTGTACTTCCAGTCGATGGTTTTGGAGACGTCCTGACCGAATATCTGCCGGATGATGTCCACGGTGATGTTGTGGTCCAGCACGTAGTAGGTGGCGTTGTACGCCTCCATGTACTCGCCCTTGAGCGCGTAGCGGCTGAGCTCCGTTTCTGGATCGAGGTCCAGCGCGAAAAACGCCAGCGCGGCGATCTGCTCCAGTGTGAGGTTGGTGTCTATTCTTTCCTTCATCGTGTCGTATATCTGCGGCATCTCGGTCAGCAGATTGGCTTTCTTGATCTGCCTGAACACCTCCATCAGCAGGCGCTGCTGCCTGTCGATGCGGTCGATGTCGGTGCCGGAGGTGATGCCCTTGCGCGCACGGCAATAGTCCAGCACGGCCTGTCCGTCCAGCAGCTGGTAGCCCTTGCTGAGGTGCCGTCCGTTCATATTGATCTCGTAATCCACGTCGTACCACACGCCGCCGAGTATGTCCACGATGTCCTTGACGGCCTGCATTTCCACGGCGAGATAGTAGTTTACCGGCACGCCGCCGATGGTATCACTCACGGTCTGCATCAGGCATTCGTATCCTTTGCCGTCTGCGCCGCCTGCCGACATGTAGGCGCCGTTGATCTTCCAACGGTTGTCGGTGAACGCGATGTCGGCATAGCTGTCCCGCGGGACAGAGAGTATGTCCACTTTGCCGGTTGCGAAGTTAACGGAGAACATCATGATGGTGTCGGTTCTGAAGTCGTTGCGGCCTTCGCGTTCCGGTGCGTAATCGATGCCTGTCAGCAGTATGTTGACGCGGTCCTTCATGAAGTTGGGGTCTGCCAGCAGCGAGAGCTGTTCCTCGGGGGAGAGCGTCGGCGTGGGCTCCGGCGTGAGTTCAGCACCGAAAGAGGCCTGCGGTGTGTCCGCGGGCTTAGGCGTGGATAATGGCATATCGGGAAACGCGGCGCGCGCGTTGATGACGGTGACGTAAATGAAGTTGCCCAGCACCACCAGCCCGACGGCAAGCAAAGCGAGCAGCGCGTATATGGCTAGCTTGCCCGGCGTAACCGGCTTATGGAACAGGCGTTTTTCCGGCGGCTTTTTACCGGCTTTGCCCGGCTGCATTCTCTGCTTTTGCTGCATGGAGTACCCCTTTGCGCCTTGGTCGGGCGGCTGAAATCGGATATTTTTTACATCTGATTATAGCATGGAAATCAAACATTTGGCGTAAAATAATGATGAATATTTTAAGGGGAAAAGAGAAAGAAGAAGGCCGCTGCAGGGTATTTGCAGCGGCCTTGCTGTTTGGTACTGTTTGCTCGTCAGCTGACGCGGCGGGCGAGCGCAAAGTGGCCTGCCCAGTAACTGTTGGACAGATCGCTAACCATCACCTTGCCCTGACCGGACGACGCGTGGACGAACTCTCCGCCGCCTGTGTACACGCCCATGTGGTTGATGCTGGTCCAGTTCTCCGAGTAGAAGAACAGCAGATCGCCCTTCTGCAGGCTGCCGGTGTTGGTGATCTTGGTCCACGAGCTCTGCTCGCTGTATGCTGCAGCCGACAGACGGGATACGGAGAAGCCCGCCTGGGTCATCGCATAGTAGGCGAGACCGGAGCAGTCGAACGACGATGGGCCGTTGCCGCCGAGCACGTACGGATCACCCAACTGTGCCAGCGCGATGTCCGCTATGGCCGCGTTGGAAGTGCCGGCTGACGGCGCAGGGCCGGCGCTGGGAGTTCCGCTGGCAAACGCCTTGTATCGTGTTTTGGGACCGGCGACCCCGTCCACATAAACACCGTTGGCTTTCTGAAACGCGGTTACAGCCGCCTTGGTAACAGGACCGAAATAGCCGGTGCCCGTACCGGAAAAGTATCCGAGGGCTTTGAGCCGCAGCTGTAATGTCTGTACCGCTTCGCCGCTGCTGCCTTCCTTTAATATCAGGCTTTTGGCGCTGGATGAATAAAGTCTGCTCTGGGTGGCGCTGCCTGCGATGCCGTCCACCGTTAGGCCGTTGTTGCTCTGGAAACGGATTACAGCCGTTTTGGTCGAGGAACCGTAGTTGCCTGTGGCCGATGTAAAATCGGTATATCCCAGCTGGATCAGCTTGTTCTGGAGCTTGGTGACCTCGCTGCCGGTGCTGCCGGTTTTGAGCGTGGGGCTGGCGGCCAGCGC
>JAEWWC010000270.1 GCA_023396555.1 Bacillota bacterium | reverse complement strand
CACATCCAGATGCAAATAATCCACGCCGCAGCTTTCCAGTTCGCTGACCGCCTGCCCCAGATGTGCCATGTCGCAAGCCAGCAAAGATGCCGATATCCGGGCCATCCAATTACCTCCGCCAAAAATTCGAACTACTGTCTCAGCGAGAGCACATCGCGCTCATACTGTTTGACCGTATCGATCCACTCTGTGCCCACTCCGGCGTCCTTTTTGGCACATAGATAGTCCCACACGTCCGTATACGGCAGATTCCTGAACTCCTCCATCAGGGCCAGACGCAGCGTATAGTCGCCCTTCAGCTCCGCGTCCATCAGCAGAGCCGTGGGTTCCAACAGCGCTGTCAGCAGCGCCTTGGCGGCGGAGCGCATGCCGATGACCCACTCGGCCACCCGGTTGATCGTCGCGTCAAAGAAATCCAGACCGAGGTACACATTTTTCCTGTACAGTTCGCCACGCACGAACTCGTGCATGATGTCGACCAGCTCATCACTCAACACCAGCGTGTGGTCGCTGTCCCAGCGGATGCCCCGGGACAGGTGCAGCTGAATGCAGTCCACGAATGGATGCACCGCGGATAGCTTGTCGATGATGGTTTCCGTCGGCAGATAGTGGCCAGTATCCATGCACACACCGAGGCCATGCTTCGCGGCATACCCCAGATAAAAATCGTGCGAACCCACCGTAAACGCTTCTATGCCGATGCCGAACAGCTTACCCTCCATCACGTCGCGGGCGCAGGCCTTGTCGTACTGTTTGTCATATATTCTGTCCAAAGACTCAATGAGGTTCTCGCGAAAACGGAATCTGTTCACCGGCACGTCCTTCATGCCATCGGGTATCCACAGGTTGTTCACGCACACCACACCCAGTTCCTTACCGATCTGCTCGGAGATCCGCCGCGAGCCCTGTCCGCATTCCACCCAGAAATCCCGAATCGCCTTGTTGTTGGACGCGAGCGAGAAGCCGCCCTCCATATTGGGATGCGTGAAGTACGATACGTTCATATCGATGCCGCAGCCGTGCTCCTTCGCCCAGTCGATCCACTGGCGGAAATCTTCAGCATCCAGTTCATTGCGGCCTTTTTTTGTCTTCGGTTCGGCATAGATTGTGTGCAGGTTCAGCTTGGGTTTCCCCGGACAGCAGTTGACCGCCACCTCGATATCGCGCCGCATCTCATCGCCATTTCTCGCTTTTCCGGGGTAATTGCCCGTCACGACGTTCTCGTTGTGTATGCCTTCCATATCCTCAAAGCCCGTCACATCATCGCCCAACCAGTTATGCAGAGAAATAGGAATCGTCTCAAGCTGCGCGATGGCCGCCTCTACATCAACTCCAAAGGAGAAAAAAATGCTCTTCGCCATGTCATAACGCTTTTGAACGATCTCCCTGTCCGCCTTTTTCATGATAGTCCTCCTGATCTCATGACAAATTATTATCTGATGTGATATCTCCCCTTCAGTGTACAGGTCTGCCCACATCTTAAAAACCAGCCAACATTGTTTGGTTAAACAAACAATAATACTAGGGAATTGATTTCAATTTTCACAATACCATATAGATTAAATTTAATCAATTTCCTTTATGTTTTTAATAAATTAATTTCACTCTTCCCCTTTTATTTCTTGCAGCGCGTCGTGAATTCTCAGGTACTGGTTCAGCTTTTTGTCATACACTTCTCTGAACTGCGGACGGGGCATAAAACGCCGTTCGACTCTCATCACCTTGTCGGATACTTCACCGGGGTCTGCCACCCGGCCGCAGCTGTAAGCCGACAGCAATGCAATGCCCAGCGACGCGCTGATCGCCCCGTCCAGCTGATCGATAGGTTTGTTCAGTACGTCGGCCATCGTCTGCATCCACACGGCGCTTTTCGCGCCGCCGCCCGCCGCCTTGATGCTGTCGTGCCTGTCCCACGGAAAGCACATACTGTCGGCCAGTTCCCTGAACCCGAAGCAGATACCCTCCATCACGGCAAAAGCC
Organism: Bacillota bacterium; assembly: GCA_023396555.1. Lineage (GTDB taxonomy): Bacteria > Bacillota > Clostridia > Christensenellales > SZUA-584 > SZUA-584. The sequence continues at coordinate 677 of JAEWWC010000270.1, read as the reverse complement.
ATATCCCAACGCGACGTCTCAGCCCGAAGGCCGATAAATGCGCCGCTCAGGTTCGGGTCCGCATACAGAGTCTTATCCCCCTGTATGTGCGGATAGAAAATCACCTGCGACCGTCCGGCAGCGTCAATGTCAATATGGGCATCCACCTCAGAGATGTCATCCACCTGCAGTATGTCTCGCACCCACCACATAAATGAGCTCCCGGTGGACTGGACTGTCCCCTGCACGAGATAGAAAAAATGACTGCTGTCGAATGAGAACAGTATGTTCTTGCCGCTGGCGTCAAAATTCAGCTGCTCCCGGGAAAGCATCAGCACACCGGACGTACCCAGCGATATTACCGGATACCCGTGTCCCAGACAGCCCGTGGTGATGGCGGCGGCAGGGTTGTCGCCCGTCCCTACGATCACGTTCACGTCTTCACGAAGGCCCAGCTCCGCAGCGATTTCTCGACGCAGCCGCCCCGCAATCTGTGCGCTGCCCCGCACCTGCGGATATACGCTTTCCGGAAGACCGATGATTTGCCGCATGGACTCCGACCAGCATCTGCTTCTAAGATCGTAGAGCGACGATGTGGAAGCCTCGCAGTAATCGGTGCCGTACGTTCCTGTAAGCCGGAAGACGATATAGTCCGGGCCGATCAGGAACTTATGCAGCCGCCTGAAATTCTCCGGCTC
>JAEWWC010000246.1 GCA_023396555.1 Bacillota bacterium | reverse complement strand
ACAGCAGGATCGCTTTTCCGCCCGTCTTGATCTGCTCTTCCACCGCCTGGTGGAAAGCCGCCGAACCGGGCGTCAGATACGGCACCTGCCCCACCGTCCCCAGATGATAATACGCGAACGGCGCATACCGCGTATCCAGCGGCCGGTGCGTCATTGCCCACGCCACAGCGTTCGGGCTGTGCGCATGGATCACCGCCCCCACCTCAGGCCGGTGCCGGAATGCCGCCAGATGCATCGGCGCTTCGGAACTCGGCTTCATATCGCCTTTCAGCTTCTCGCCCGTAAGCGACATCAGCACCAGCTGGTCCTCCGTTACACGCCCTTTGCTCACGCCGGACGGCGTCACAATGGCGCGCTCACCGTCCACCCGCATCGAAATGTTGCCGTCTATGCCCGGCATATGGCCCTTGTCGTACAGCCGCTGGCAGAACTCGATGACCTCTTTCCTGACCTCTGACTCCTTCATTCTTAGCTCCTTTTATAAACTGCCAATCTTTTCATCCATTTCACAAACTCGCTGATCGGTATCACCGCAAACGAAAGCCCCAGCACATACAGCCACTCGCCACCCGTCAGCGGCGCCACGTCGAAGAACGCGCCCAGCGGCGTGATCAGCACCACCATCACCTGCAGCAATACCGAGACGATGAACGACAGGTGCATCCACTTGTTATGCCCGAAGTTATGGAAAACCGACCGTTGAGCGGAACGGATGTTAAACACATGAAACAGCTGCACCAACCCCAGCGTCAGAAACGCCATCGTGGTCGCTACCTTGCCGTCGTTATACAGGAAAAGCCCAAGGAAATAAGCGCCCAGCGTCAGCGCGCTCATGATAACGCCGAACACAATTAGGTTCGCCGCCATGCCCTCCGCGAAGAAGCTTTGTTTTGCGTCGCGGGGCTTGCGCCGCATGATGTCGCCCGAGGCCGGTTCCATGCCGAGCGCCAACGCCGGAAACGTATCCGTCACCAGATTGACCCACAGTATCTGCACCGGCGTCAGTATCGTAAGGCCCAGCATCGTGCCCACAAACAGCGTGATCACCTCGGAGAGGTTAGCGGACAGCAGGAACTGCACCGCTTTCTTGATGTTGCGGTAGATGCGCCGGCCTTCCTTCACCGCCCTCACGATGGTGGCAAAGTTATCGTCCGTCAGTACCATGTCGGAGGCGTTCTTGGACACCTCGGTGCCCGTAATGCCCATGCCCACACCGATGTCCGCGTTTTTCAGCGCCGGGGCGTCGTTCACGCCGTCGCCCGTCATCGCCACCACGCGGCCCTTGGCCTGAAACGCTTGCACGATGCGCACCTTGTGTTCAGGAGCCACGCGCGCATACACGCGGATATCGTCGATATCCTGTGCCAGCGCCGCCTCGTCCATCTTCTCCAGCTCCGCACCGGTGATCGCCTGATGCCCTTCGTCCAGTATTCCCAGCTGCTGCGCGATGGCCACCGCGGTCACCTTGTGGTCACCGGTGATCATCACCGGCGTGATGCCCGCCTGCCGGCACACCTTCACCGCCTCGGCCGCCTCGGCGCGCGGCGGATCGATCATGCCCGCCAGTCCTATAAATATCAGGTCTTCCTCCAGGCCGTTGTCCGACACCGGCACGCTCTGCAGCGGTTTGTACGCCGCCGCCAGTACACGCAGCGCCTGACGGGCATAGCCCTCGTTCGCGTCCAGCAGCCGCTGCCTGTCCGCATCGTCTAGGGGCTTCACCTCGCCGCCCGTCATCACCCGCGTACACCGCGCGATCAGCTCATCGGGCGCCCCCTTCACAAAGAGTCTGAGGTCGCAGCTGCCGTTTACGGTGCTCATTAGCTTGCGCTCCGAATCAAATGGTATCTCGTATATGCGCGTCCAGCCTCCCATGTCGGTACGCGGCGCGGAAAATGCGTACAGCGCCGTCTCCGTCGGGTCGCCGATCAGCTTGCCGCCATCCTCTGATACCACCTTAGTGTCGTTGCACAGCGTGAACGCTTTGTCCAGCATATCCAGCTCCGCGGAAGGCTGCAGTGCCTCCGCGTCATAGTCTTCAAAATTATAATAAGCGTGCTGAACGGTCATACGATTCTGAGTCAGCGTGCCCGTCTTGTCGGAGCATATCACGCTGGTGGACCCCAGCGTTTCCACCGCAGGCAGCTTGCGCACGATCGCCCCGTTCTTGGACATCTTCTGCACGCCCATTGTCAGTTGCAGCGTCACCACCGTCGCAAGGCCCTCGGGAATAGCCGCCACCGCCAGACTGATTGCCACCAAAAACATGTCGAGAACCGTCCGGCCCGTCAGCAGCCCCACGCCGAATATCACCGCCGCCACTGCCAGCACCGCGATGGACAGTATGCGCGACAGCGCATCCATGCGCCGCTGCAGCGGCGTCTCGCTCTCCTTCGCCGCGCTCAGCGCCCCCGCGATCCTGCCGATCTCAGTCTCCATACCGGCGCCTGTAACCACGCCGGTTCCGCGCCCGTAGGTTACACTGGTCCCCGCAAACGCCATGTTGACGCGCTCGGCCAGCGGCGCCTCTGTCATTAGTTCCGCTTTCGCGTCCTTCTCGGCGGGCACGGATTCACCCGTCAGCATAGCCTCCTCGATGCGCAGCGAAGCCGTCTCCGTCAGCCGGATGTCCGCGGGCACATGGTCGCCCGCCTCCAGCAGCACCACGTCGCCCGCCACCAGCTCCGCCGCAGGCACCATGGCCACCTGTCCTCCGCGTATAACCCGTGCAGCCGGAGCGGACAGCTTTTTAAGCGCCTCCAAGGCAGCCTCCGCCTTGGCCTCCTGCACCGTACCCATCACCGCGTTCAGCACGATCACAGCAAATATGATGATGGCGTCCGCCAGATCGTGCCCGATGACAAGGCTCAGTATCGCGGCAGCCAGCAGCACCAGTATCATCAGATTCTTGAACTGACTGATGATGATGCTGAGCAGCGTCTTTTTGTGCCCTTCCTCAAGCACATTGGGGCCGTGCGCTTCCAGCCGCCTTGCGGCCTCGTCGGGCGTCAGGCCCTGCTTTCCTGTGGCCAACCCATCGTACAGGGCGTCTTCTTTTATACTAAATGGGGGCTCTTTCAACTGCATCTTTTTACTCCCAAATATTAATGCTGTGTCAGCTTTTATTCTTCCAACTATTTCATAAGCAATACAGTTCATATATTAAAGGCAGCAGCGAAGTATTGTCAACAACAGCCGCAACCAACACCCGGGGATTCCACCGTGCCGGTTCCATGTTTCCGTTTGAAATCGGCGTTTATATTTGTTATCATAACAATATAATCCCCCAAGTCATTATCCATATTATTATACCGTTCCGGAGGTTCCCATGAGCAAGGCTATTCGCAGGTACCGGTATTACCGGTTGGTATGCAAACTCGCTGGCCGGTCCAAGTCCTGGTTTTCCATGCTGGGCAAATACATACGCGCCCCGCGTGACCGCATGCACTTCGTGATGATCCCCATCGAGAAGAAACTGGACACCCCCGCACAGCGGCTGCTCCCCATGGACATTGTGGAAGCGCTGGTGGACAGGGCCGGCGGCACAGCCGTTATCCATCAATGCATGTGCCGCGTCGGCGGATACTGCGCCGATTACCCGCAGGACATCGGCTGTCTGGTGCTAGGCCGCGCTGTGGAAACGCTGGACCCGCGCATCGGGCGCATCGTCAGCAAGGATGAAGCCAAAGCGCACATCAAAAGCGCGCTGGACAAAGGCCTTTATCCGCTGATATCCCATTACGAGCGTGACGCGATGATGTTCAGTCTGGACTTAGGCCGCATGATGATCGTCTGCTTCTGCTGCCCCTGCCACTGCGTGGCGCGCAACGCCGGCAAGGCGAGCGAAGGCCTTTCCGACTCCTTCTACGAAAACTGTGTCAAATTCCCGTCCGTCGAGGTGAGCTTCGATCCGTCCCGCTGCAGGGGCTGCGGCAAGTGCGCATCCCAGTGCTTCGCCAACGCCATCTCGTTTGCGGACGGCTCCGTCACGTTCCACGCCGACAAGTGCAAGGGCTGCGGACACTGCGCTTACATCTGTAATGCCTATTCCGTGTCTTACGACGTGCGCGACGTGGACAGCGTCATCGAACAGATGGCCATCACCAGCGATATCTCGTAAGCGTTATGCACGAAAGCGTTCTCGTTTACCGCATGCTGGAGGAGATCAGACCGCAGCTGCC
>JAEWWC010000202.1 GCA_023396555.1 Bacillota bacterium | reverse complement strand
AAGGCATTTCGAGGCTTTTTCAGTCATTTTTTCGACCGGGCATATCTGGTCAAAGTATTAAATCGTATTATATAATACCGCCTCATATCATATGATTCGTCGGTTGAAAAGTCGGGTTTTAAGTCGGATCGCTCTTTGCAGATACATCCGTCTTCTTCAATGACGACACATACATGATGGCCATAAGAACAGCAGCAACGGCGCATATATAATACGCTGTCTGCTGATTGCTAAAGTTTACAAATATACCCGAAATAAACGGCAGCGTGGCGCCCCCCAACCCTGTAAAAGTCATCATAACGTTCAGCGCAGGTCCGGCTGCGCCCCTGTTTTTCTTTGCTACCATATCCATCATCAGCGGCCACAGTGGACCGCATCCAAAACCACACACCGCAAATAAAATGATTTTAACAGTAATATTCGGGATAAGCATCGCTGCGATGGTGCCCGCGAAAATAAGCGAAGACAAAACAACAAACATCTTTTTCAAATTAACTTTGATAATGCCTGCTAAGAACCGTGACGGAATCATAGCTCCCCAGAACAAAGACAATGCCAATGCGCTTAAATGCGGTTTGCCCAAAATTAGTTCATAGTAACTGTCCGAAAAGTAGGCAATTGTATTTTCGATCCCGACATACAGAAAGATCCCCAAAGCAAGTAAAAGAAAAACTTTATTCCTCAAAAACCTTATTACATTGAAGTTAGCCGCCTCAACCGATGTCTCACCTTTATCATTCTGTTGCTTTGTGAAATAAAATATGACACCAAGTACCAGAAATACGGCTGAGACATAGAAATACAAGTCTTTAAAGTATACCCCGCTATCAATAAGACCCTCCGCGATCAGCGGGCCTGCAAAAGCACCGCCGCTGAACGCAACCTGCGAAAAATTCAAATGCTTTGTCGTTTCCTTAGGATATTCATCCGTCAGTACAGCAGACATCGTCCCCTCTGTAACTGAAAATCCGGCGCCAACGATAAAAATTGAGCCAACAAAAGCACCGAAACTATTGGTCAGGCCCACCAAAAAGGTTCCGATTGTAATGAGCAGAATAGAAATCATCAGGATATTCTTTTTGCCTATCCGTCCACTGAGAGTACCTAAAAATAACGGAGGGATGGATATTCCAAAGTGCTGCATTCCAATCATCAAACCCATCATGGCCGCGTCTGCTGAAAAAAGCTGAGATACGCTTAATATCGTATATTGATAAAGCGTAATATATATACCAAGCATCGCGATCGTTGTGTAGGTGATGCCGATAATGAGAACCTTGTGTATTTTATTTTGAGCGCTCATGATATTTTTCACTCCCCGGCTTTGCCGCTTAAGCGTTCTTCTTTAAAAACTCATCAATAATTTTCGTTTCCCTTATGGCTCCATGGAGGAAACATCGCGGTAACTACGTGGCGTGATGCCCTCATACTTCTTGAAAACGCGAATAAAATTGTTGCTATTAATGAAACCGCAGGACGACGCGATGTGCCCGATGTTGGATTTCGTCTTGACCAGCATGGCTTTGGCTTTGTCGATGCGTATCTGGTTGATGTATTCCAGCAGCCCTCCGCCCGTCAGGCTCTTGAATTTCTTCGACAGATATGAAGGCGTCAGGTTGAAGTAATCCGCAATCATCGAAATACTCAGATTCACATTCGAATAATTCTTCTGAACGTAAATCTGGGTTTCAGGAAGAAAGCTGTGCGGCAAACCGCTCTGTTTTTGCTGCTCGCAGAGTTTGGCCATCACGCGATTCGCCTCACGGTATATCTCGGAGGCCGAATGGCAGGCCAGCATCACGTCCACCGAATTCGGCAGTTCGTCATCATCTGCCATCGTGATATTCAGCTCGTAGATGGTCTTCATGATCGTGCTTGTCAGATTGAACATAAAGCACTTCATAATGGGATACGGGAGCGAAAGCTCTTCAAAATTCACATGGAAAAAATTATCAAGTATGCGTTTTGCACCGTTATAGTCGCCGCACTTGATAAAGTTCGTCATCTGAATTTCCAGCTGCAGAGGATAATAATAGTGATATGTTTCGTTGTTCAGCCGGCCATAACGGGTATCCTGGCTGAAATGCAGGCCGATCAGCCCCATGATGGTGCAATATTCCATCGCCGTGAACACATCTTCGTACGCATCCCCCAGATGTTTCAGTGAGAAAAAGGGGCTGCTGGCTGTCACGGTGATGTCAATCCTTAAAGAACTCTTCAAAAACTCAAGGCATTGCCTCGTCACATCCACGATTTCTTCGTTTATCTCTTCCTGAGACATACCGCTGGGGAAATTCCAGATAACCGACTGCAAATCGTCGACATTCACGACAAAACCGATGTATTTTTTATGGATGAATTCCTCGAAAACGCTCACGACGATACTTTCGGTCGTCTTGTCATCCTGCTCACTTCTTATCCCCGGCGGACTGGCAGAAATGTTCTTGATATTGATAAGCAGCAGCGCAAAACAGTCGGAAATAAAGCTGATGTCGCAAGCTTTGAGCATATCGTCCATAGACAAATCCGCATCCAGCTCTTTTTTCATGATGCCCGCGAAATAGCCCGACCTTAAGTGCATCAACTGGTTTTTGTAGGCGCTTTTTTGCGCTTCCTTCTGCGCGAGCGCGGCAGACATGGCATCACGCAAATACTTATATTCGTTCTCTCCCCCGCCAAACGCGATACCCGCGTCACTTTCTACGGTCTTCATCAATATTTTCAGCGGCAGATAGTTCCGGCGCGCTAACAAAATCGAGGCGATAAACCCCAGAGTCAGCGTAACGATGATGCTGACAAGGAAAAACTTCTGAACGTTTCTCATATCCTGCATCATCACTTCGGTGGGTAGAATCACGACATATTTCCAGGAGGTGATCTCCGAAGTCACCTGGAGGACGGTATGCCCCTCTCCGTTCATATCAATGTCAAACCTGTCGGGCATGCCCTCCAGCGTGCTGTACGTGAACGGCTCCGTGGCATCCGCATTGCTGGCGATAATATTATCGCCGCTGTCCATAACCATAATAACGCTGCCCTCATGCCAACTGTCGGCACTCAGCGAAGCAAGCAGCGATGAACTTTTCATAACGAGCATAAGCGTCCCATCCTGGCGCTTCGCCGAATCCACAGGAAGAGACTGCAAAAACACCACAACAGAAGATGATACCGACGGACGCTCGCGCTCTGTCATCAGCAGAAAATCTCCGTAATGCGGTTCGTCGGACATTTCAGTCAGGACTCTGCCGTCCACCGTGGTGTACTGCGATAAAAGCTGCTGCCGATACAGCGCATTTCTAACAAAAGTAGTGGAGATAACATTATCCTTGTTGTCAGGAAAGATGAAAATATTCTTGATAAAGCTGTTCGCAACCTGATAACTCCGCAGTTCGGAGATGAAGATGTTATAGTCGCGCGCTGTCGTACTGTCCGATTTATCACTGAGGAGCCGTTTCAGATTTGTGTTGGCGCCAATAAGGTGGGCCGTTTTGCGGATATCCCGCATACGGTCATCCGCGTTTCTGCGGGCGTGTTCCAGCGTCTGTGTGGTATCCTTAAAAATCTGTTCCTTAAAAGAGCTTGCGTAAAGGTTGGTCGTAAACAAATTGCCCACCACCGCCAATACGATGATTAGCATGTATGACAATGTCCAGGCTATAACAACACTTCTTCCATGTCTGAGCAGTTTGTTCATTCCAATACCTTCCATTTGCGCTTGATTGGGGTTGCTTTCCCATCTTCAGATGCTTTGTCAGATGGCGAATTCCGCACGCTGTATGATCTGGTCCTGATACTCTATGTCCAGCTCGACAAAATAGCCGCTCCAGCCCCATACGCGCACGATCATATAGCGGTATTGCTCGGGCTTTTTCTGCGCGTCCAGCATGGCTTCCCGGTTGACGGCGTTCAGCTGCAGTTGGTGGCCGCCGCGCTCAATGAACAGCCGGACGAGTGCCGCCACCTTCTCCACACTGTCCGGCGCGCGGAAGACAGTGTCGTGCAATTCAAGGGTCAGCGGTCCTCCGTTGGCGGCGCTGATCAAATGCTGTTTGGTGAACGACTTGATCGTGGATATCGGTCCCTTCGTTTTCGCGAATAGACTGGGGGAATAGTTGCACGGAAGCGGTTCATGCGCACGCCTTCCGTCCGGCGTCGCCCCCAGCTCCTGACCGTACCAGATGTAATACATCGCGGACGCCGTGCCGGCGCGGTAGATGCCGCCGCGCTCGTTTTTCCGGCCCTTCAGCGCTTCCGCAAATGTATCCAGCAGTATAACGCTGATCGCGTCCGTCCTGTCGTCATCCAGCCCCATCTTGGGCGCGTCGTAACGCAGCGCGTTCATCAGCGACTCGCTTCCCGCAAAATCATTCTCAAGCGCTGCCAGCAGTTCCCCCGCAGTGACGGACTTCTCCTCAAACACAAATCGCCGGATCGCCGCCATCGAATCGGCCGCCGTCGAAAGGCCGGGCCCGTGGAAGCCGATGTTGTTGTATTCACATCCGTCCGCCGCGTCCGCCGCGTTTTCAATACAACCGGCCATCATCAGAGACAGCATCGGCGCGGGAATCATATAGAGATGTGACGCCTTGCCGATCAACCGTTCCGCCTCACGCCAAAGCTCCTTCTTCACAGCCGCTTCAAAGTCCTCATAAGTATGGCAGCCAGTCAGCTTATCCTTCGCGGCATTCAGCACCACCTTTGCGAACGAAAGCCCGTCCGCGTTAGGGATATCCGTACCCTTGCCTGGGATGATCAGCTCCCAGCAAGCAGCGACAGAATAATTGTAAGCGTCTATCGGCTCATATCCCCATCCGATCAGCGCGGGAATGTTGATATCGTCGTTCATATACTGCGGAAACCCGAGTCCCTGCCGCGTCTGCTTTGTGGCCTCCACAAACCGGTCAAACGGCGTTTTTCGGTTTACACGCAGGTTGATCTTGGGATCGATAAGCTTCAGCTCCAGACTGGCCGTAAGCATAAAAGCCGAGAGCTCGTTATAGCTGTCCGTACCATCCTCGTTCAAGCCGCCCAGCACCAGACTCTGGCCGTTATCTCCCTGCTGCACACCGTCATACAGGTCGCTGTCCCGGTTGAAGGAGAGGAAAAACTCCTCCACCAGTTCCAGCATATCGTCCCGCGTATATTTACCGGACGCCATATCATGCAGATAATACGGATAGAGGTATTGGTCGACCCGGCCCGCGGTTACCTGATAGTTGTTTGCGCACCATAGCCCATAGTGCAGCAGCCGGAAAAACTGCATCGCCTCCAGCAGGGTTTCGGCAGGTTCGGCTGGTATTCTCTTAAAGGTATGAGCCACGGTCCCGTTCCCCATCTCCAGCGCCTTTTCCCTGTACCTGTCCGCAAGCCCCTGCAATAAATCGATCATCTCTTCCGTCGCCGAAAGAAACCGCAGCTTGCCATCATCGGTGCAAAGCCGCTCTCGGGATGCTGCAATCTGCGCTTTCGCGGCGTTAAAACCCGTTCCGATCATCAGCATGTAGTCGGGCGTAATGTTGTTCAGGTCGCCCGATTCGTGCAGCCAGCGCTTTGCCCGCAGCTGCTCTTCTTCATCTTCGGTAAATATGCGCTGGGTTTCGGGAACGGTGCGCATCAGCGCGATCCT
>JAEWWC010000184.1 GCA_023396555.1 Bacillota bacterium | reverse complement strand
AACTGCATCATGTGCAACCAGTGCTCGTACGTCTGCCCGCACGCCGTCATCCGTCCGTTCCTCGCCAAGGAAGAGGACCTGAAGGACGCGCCGGAAACCTACATCACCAAGGATGCTCGCGGCAAGGAAATCGCGGGATACAAATACCGCATGCAGGTCTCTCCGCTGGACTGCACGGGTTGCGGCAACTGCGCGGACATCTGCCCCGCCAAGCAAAAGGCGCTGGTCATGGTGCCCCTCGCCGAGGAAGTGGAAGTGCAGCACGCCAACTGGGAGTTCGCCGAGAAGCTGCCGCGTCCCGCTGTGGAAATCAGCAAGGCCAACGTCATCGGTTCCCAGTTCTCCCAGCCGCTATTCGAGTTCTCGGGCGCGTGCGCGGGCTGCGGCGAAACGCCATATGTCAAGCTGGTCACGCAGCTGTTCGGAGACCGCATGATCGTCGCCAATGCGACGGGCTGCTCCTCCATCTACAGCGGCAATACCCCCACCTGCCCGTACACGAAGAACGATCAGGGCCGCGGTCCGGCATGGGCCAACTCGCTGTTTGAAGACAATGCCGAGTTCGGCTACGGCATGAACCTGGGTGTCGTACAGCGCCGCGCCAGCCTGAAGGATACCGTGCGCGAAGCGCTGGAAATCGTCTCGGGCGACCTAAAAGACAAGCTGGCCGCCTGGCTGGAAACGGCAAACGACGGCGAGAAGTCCAAATCCAGCTCCGCTGCGCTGATGGCTGTGCTGCCCGATGCGGCTGCAAAAGCTTCCGGCAAAGAGAAAGAACTGCTCGACATCATACTGGCGGGCGAAGATTTGCTGATCAAGAAGTCCATCTGGATCATCGGTGGCGACGGCTGGGCCTATGACATCGGTTATGGCGGTCTGGATCACGTGATCGCGATGGGCGAGGATGTCAACATACTCGTGCTGGATACCGAAGTGTACTCCAATACCGGCGGTCAGGCCAGCAAGTCCACCCCCACCGGCTCTATCGCAAAGTTCGCGGCAGCCGGCAAGCGCACCAAGAAGAAGGACATCGGCGCTATTGCGATGACCTACGGCTACGTCTACGTGACGCAGGTGTGCATGGGCGCCAACCACGCGCAGCTCTTAAAGGCCATGCTGGAAGCCGAGAGCTACAACGGCCCGTCGCTGATCATCGCCTACGCGCCGTGCATCAACCACGGCATCAACATGGGCAAGACGCAGGCCGAGATGAAGTTCGCAGTGGAGTCGGGCTACTGGCACCTGTATCGCTTCAACCCGGAGCTCAAGGCGGAAGGCAAGAACCCCTTCACGCTGGACAGCAAGGAGCCGACAGGCAGCTATCAGGACTTCATTCGCAGCGAGATCCGCTACAAATCGCTGCAGAAGCAGTTCCCGGAAGTTGCGGAAACGCTGTTTGCGGAAGCCGAGAAGCAAGCCAAAGAGCGTTACGCTTATTACAAGCGTTTAGCCGAAGTCTGATCAGAACAGAAATAAACATGTCAAGGGCCTCCAAACGGAGGCCCTTGTTTTATATTTCAATTAGTATACTCACACCGATGGATGTAGCGTCCGGCGTCACAGACAGCGAAAAATCTCCGGATGGTTCCGAGCGTAGTGGAAAAGGTACTGCTGCGCGATGCCCGCGTATTCACCGAACTTATAGTCCACGAACGCGCGCATGTCTTTGTCGTTTTTGCCCCGGTAGCCGTACATGCCGCACAGCACGCGCTTCATCCATACGTCGGCAGGGAAGGACTGCGTGAAGCCCATGCCGTACAGCGCGACGCAGTCGGCTACCTTCTGCCCCACGCCCGGCAGTTTGGTCAATTCCCGCCGCGCCGCCTCAAAAGGCAGCTTAGCCAAAGCTTCCAGATCAAAACCGTCCGCCACCATACGGGAGGTCTCAATGATATACCGCGCCCGGTATCCCGCACCGCAGCGTTTGAGTTCCGCCTCGGTCGGCGAGGCCAGTTTTTCCGGCGCCGGAAAATCAAATCCGCCTTCCAGCGGCGCCCCATACGTCTCGCAGACCGTCTCGATGATACCGCTGATACGCTTGACGTTGTTGTTGGCGGATATGATAAAGCTGATCAGCGTCTCAAACAGCGGCTGCCGTAGCACGCGCATACCCGGCGTATATCTCATCCCCTGCTTCAGATATTCATCGTGTGCATACAGTGCCTTAATTGCGCCGTAGTCCCGCTCCAGATCGAAGTAACGGATGAACGCCGGTATGTCGCCCTCCACGACGCCGGTCAGCAGCAGCGTTTCTCCCTGCAGTTCCGCATATACTGCCTGTCCCAGCGCCACGCCAAAATAGCCGCTGCCGCGCGGCTTCCAGCGGAACGCCTGCCCGCAGCAGAGGCAGTCGGCCAGCGAAAAATGCGACAGTCCACGTATCTCCACGCCATTTTCAAGTTTATTGATATCCATATTGATTCCGATTAATCGACAGCGGATTCTACCGTCATGTCCGGCTTGATCCAGACCGTGTCATCAACCAGCTCACTTTCCTCATTGTCAAAGTCAAAGAATATGATATCGGCAAACAGATCGTCGCCAACAAAGTAGAGCTCGGCATTGTTGTATTCCGACTCGACGCCCTTCTGTTCGGCGTATTCGGAAAAATCCAGCCAGTCCCCTCCCGTTCCGTTCTGATAGACCCAGCCGATCATGACCGAATCGAAACCGTCCGAGACGTAAACCAGCTTGTCGCCGTACAAAAACACCTGCAGAAAGCCGATATATTCCTGCGAGGCCAGTTCCTTCCGATGGCCGCCTTCAAAGCCGATGCGCACGATACGGTAGATGTATTCATCGCCGTTCTCTCCGTCCGTGGGTACGCCGTGTTCCGTCAGATAGAGCGCGTCCTCCCCCACGATAAAGCTTTCCAGACCACAGTTCCAGCCTTCCGGATACTGTTCCGCCGCGTCATAGACCACCGCCTGGTCCGTTCCCGCTTCCATCAGCAGCAAAGTCCCGTCGATTCGGTATGCCACGTCCTTGGGCATGACGGTCTCCGTATTTTCAGGGGCAGCAGCCGCAGACACATCAGGCGTGACATCAGCCTCCGCCGGAGTGTCCTCAGGCGTTGCTGCTTCACCCCATTTGCCGCCTGCATCCTGTGTATCGTCCACAGTCACAATGGTCGCCGCATTCTGGACGCAGCCGGCCAGCGCCAATGCCAGCAACACACATATACCGATAAGCACATTCTTTTTCATAACAACTCCAAAACACTCCAAAAATAAAACAGACCCTGCTGTGCAGAGCCTGTCAATGGCTGTTTAGTTCGGGTAAACGCTGACCTGTTTCTTGTCCCGGCCCTTACGCTCGAATTTGACGTTACCGTCAACCAGCGAGAACAGCGTGTCGTCGCTGCCGATATCCACGTTGTTGCCCGGATAGAATTTGGTGCCGCGCTGCCGCACAAGTATGTTGCCTGCGAGCACAAACTGACCGTCACTGCGCTTTACGCCCAGCCGCTTGCTTTCGCTGTCGCGCCCGTTTCGGGAGCTGCCCACACCCTTTTTATGTGCCAACTGAAATGCACCTCTCTTTCACTTAAAGGATTCGTTACTCTTCCGCCGCTTCTTCTTTGTCCTTGCCGACACCGATGCTGGTGATCCGTATCTTTGTGAACGGCTGCCGGTGACCCTGCTTTTTGCGGAAATTTCTCTTCGGCTTGTATTTGAAAGTTACAACTTTCTTCTCTTTGCCATGCTCAACGATCTTCGCCCGCACCTTCGCGCCTTCTACGACGGGTGTGCCGATCTTGATGTCGTCGCCGTCCGCTACCACCAGAGCGTCGAAGCTGACCAGCTTGCCGGGTTCTCCGTCCAGTTTCTCAACAAAAACGATATCGCCCTTGCCCGCTTTATACTGCTTGCCGCCTGTCTCAAAAATTGCGTACACTGCTGCTACCTCCTCTTCCCAGTCTCGCCGTCGTGGTATCCGGATTTTTCGCCGGAATTTCAAGCAACCAGTTTCGTGCGGCTCAATTCAAGATCATATCATATCATATAATCTCTGTCAACAAAACACGCGTGCTTTTCCGATCAGTTTTTCGCGCTCTTTTTGCGATGTGATCTCGACAACGCGGTAATCCGCGAGATGCACCGATTCGGACGATAGTATATAAAACTTGACGCCCTCCAGCTTGGGCAGCACCGGCGTCTCCGCTTCCTTGCTTTCGATGTACTTCGCGACCAGCGGATTTACCTCTATCAGATATTCCTTGATATCCGAATTTGCAAGCTGCCGCAGCACCAACCGCCGCAGATTTATCGCTGTCGTCTCCTCGCTGTCCACCAGGCCGCTGCCGCCGCAGTACGGACAGGTACGCTTCACGATGCTGGACAGCTTGCGCCTCACCTTCTTGCGCGTCATCTCCACCAACCCGAGGCCGGTGATGCCCAGTACGTTGGTCTTGGTGCGATCCTTGGCCAGCGCTTCCTCCAGTGCCGCCACCACCTTGTACTTGTTCGCCTCCACCTCCATGTCGATGAAGTCGATGACGATGATGCCGCTGATGTCTCGCAGCCGCAGCTGCCGCGCGATCTCCTTCGCCGCCTCGATGTTGACTTCCAGTATCGTCTGCTGCAGGTTGTTGTCGCCCACGTACTTGCCGGTGTTGACATCGATCACGGTCAGCGCTTCCGTCTCGTCGATAATGATGTAAGCGCCGTTCTTCATCCATACCTTTTTGTCCAGCGCCTTGTCGATGCGCGCCTGTATGCCGTAGTCGTCGAATATGTTGGGCCCGCCCTGATAAAGCCGGACGCGATCCTTGATGAACGGCGCGATGATGTTCGCCACCGCGATGACCTTGTCAAAATACTCCTGATCGTTGATGACGAACTCGGATACATCCGCGGTGAACATATCGCGCACGGTGCGGAACACCAGCGATTCCTCGGCATGCAGTAGCCGCGGTGCGCGCAGCACCTCGCTCCGCTGCAGTATCCTCCGCCACAGCCGCTCCAGAAAGCGCACCTCGCCCATGAAGTCGTCTGCTGTTTTGCCCACTGCCGCCGTTCGCACGATCAGCCCCATGTCGGAGGGCTTGATCTGCTCCATGATCTCTTTCAAGCGGCCCCGCTCCTGCTCGTCCTCGATACGGCGGGACACGCCCACATGGTTCACGGTGGGCATCAGCACCACCATCCGCCCCGGCAGCGTCACATGTGTCGTGATTCGTGCGCCCTTCTGGCCGCCCGGTTGCTTCAGCACCTGTACGACGATCTCCTGCCCTTCCTTCACCATCTCCTCGATGCGCTTGGTCCGCAGGTTGATGTCATCCACCTGCTGCCCGAACTCGAAGTCGGAGGTGTCCGCCAGTATGTCGCCCGCGTAAAGGAAGGCGTTGCGCTCCAGACCGATGTCCACAAACGCCGCCTGCATACCGGGCAGAACATTGGCGACACGGCCCTTGTAGATGTTGCCCACAAGGCGCTCTTTGCCGCGCCTCTCCACATGGATCTCCACCAGCTTGTCGTCCTCCAGCAGGGCGATCCTGGCTTCGAGCGCGTTGATATCCGCAACGATCTTTTTATTCATCTAATACTCCAAACTCTCAAAGGCAAATATTTTTCAACGGGGCCCCTTCAGGGAAAGCTTCAACGCTGAAACCCCCGTATCATTCAAACGGATAGGCAAAAGCTCAGCAGGTCGACCGCTTCGCCGCGGTCGTACGTGAACAGCCCGGTGCGCGCTACAAGGTATTCAAATGCTCCCGCCCGCTGATGAAGCACGTCCATCACCAGCTCGGGCCGCAGTGAACCTTCGGGCGCGGCTGACAGCCGCAGCACCATCCGCCCGTCCCGCCAGCTGATGTCCTCGATCATGCCGCGGATATCGATCGTCTTTGTCACGCCCTTGGCCGTCTTTTCGGCCAGTACCTGCGTCTCGGCCAGCACTTCTTTAGCCGCCTGCGCTATCGCGTCCAAGTCCCCGTCCACGTCCACGGTGTATTCGGCTGTGCGCAGCGCCGCCATCAGCTTAGGGCTTCCGTCCGCCAGCATCACCGCGCGCCGAGCCTCAAGGCCGGGCGGCAGCGCCTTCGCCATGCGCAGCAGAAACTCCTCCGCCGTCACGTCCTTCGCCAACGCCATCTCCACGCATTCGCATGTGCTCTCCATGCCTAGCGCCAGCGCCGACGCGAAGGACACCACATAGTGAGGGTTGAACCCTTCCGACAGCTTTACCGGCAGGCCAGACCGCCGAATCGCCCGGGAAAACGCGCGCTGCAGGTCGAGGTGGGATATATAGCGGGCCGCGCCCGTCTTGGCAAACTCCAATCCTATTCTCATCCGCACAACCCCGCTTCCACAAGGCCGCAGCCGGTGCAGCCCTTGCGGCAGTCGGGCGTGGTCGCCGCCTCCTCGCCGCGTTGGTTCTCACCCCACAGGTAAGTCTTGCTGACGCCCGTGTCAATCACATCCCATGGGAATATCTCTTCAAAGCTGCGCTCCCGTACCGCATAGAAATCCGGATCGATCCCCGCCTGCGCGAAAGCCGCCTGCCACTTCTCAAAATCGAACAGCTCCATCCAGCTGTCGAACCGGCACCCTGCGTTGTACGCTGCTTCCAGCACAGCGGACAGCCTCCGGTCACCGCGTGCGAACACCGCCTCCAGCATGCTTGTACGCGCATCGTGCCAGTTGAACTTCACGCCCTTGACGGGCCGCAGCGCATCCCGCAGCTTCCGCTGCTTCTCCGCCAACCGTTCCATGCTGTCCTGCGTTGCCCACTGAAAAGGCGTATGCGGCTTGGGCACAAAGCATGCCACGCTCACCGTCAGCTTGAAGCCGCCGTTGCGCCGCTCCTTGGGTACCTGATAATATATGTCCCTGAGCTTCGCGGCCACATCCGCGATGCCCAGCACATCCTCCATCGTCTCGTATGGCAGCCCCATCATGAAGTATAGCTTCACACCGTTCTGCCCCGTTTCAAACGCCTCTCTCGCTGCCGAGAGTATATCCGTCTCCGAAATGTTCTTGTTGATCACGTCGCGCAGCCGCTGCGTACCCGCCTCGGGCGCGAACGTCAGTCCCGTATTGCGCACTTCGCGCAAACGCGCCGCATACTCGCCCTCGTACGAGTCCAGCCGCAGCGACGGCACCGCCAGCGACACGCCGCTGCCAACGAAATTATCGGACAGCGTGCACACCAGCTTTCCCACCTCGGAGTAGTCGCCTGTGGAAAGCGAGCACATCGACACTTCCTCGTGGCCTGTATTTTTGATGGCCTCTTGCGCCTGCCTGATCAGCGTGTCCGCGCTCCGCTCGCGTATGGGGCGGCAGATGAACCCCGCCTGACAGAAACGGCAGCCGCGCGTACAGCCGCGCATCACCTCCACCGTCACGCGGTCGTGCACCACACCGAGATACGGTACGATGGGGGACGTCGGGTAAAACGCCGCGTCAAAGTCCGTCACGATGCGCTTTTTGACCGCAGCCGGCACTCCGTTCTGAGGAATGTACCGCGCCACAGTTCCGTCGGCGTTGTATTCTACATCATACAGCGACGGCACGTAGATACCCTCAATGCCCGCCGCAGCTCGCAGAAACGCCTGCCGGTCGAAGTCCGTCAACCGGTGCTGCTTATACAATGCAATCAACTCGGGCAGCACTTCCTCGCCTTCGCCGATCACGCACAGGTCGAGATAATCCGCCAGCGGCTCGGGGTTATACGTGCAGCCGCCGCCCGCGATCACCACCGGACAATCTTTCCCGCGGTCCTTTGCGCACATCGGTACACCGGAAAGCTCCAGCATCATCAGCACGTTGGTGTAGCTCATCTCATAGGACAGCGAGAAGCCCAGCATGTCGAATTCGCTCAAAGCCGTCTTGGTCTCCAGCGAATACAGCGGCAGTCCCGCGCTTTTTAGTTCCTGTTCCATGTCTGGCCACGGCGCAAAGCACCGTTCCGCGTATACGCCGTCCAGCGTGTTCGCAAGATGATAGAGCAGGCTCGTCCCCAGATGCGACATGCCCACCTCGTATACGTCCGGAAAACAGAACGCGAACCGCATCGTGTCCCTGTCAATTTTCTTTTTTATCTCACCAAGCTCGCCGCCGGTATAGCGCGCGGGCTTACCCACCTTCATCAGTATCCGGTCCAGCTTTTGTGTATCGATCATCCTTTGTCCTGTCTCTTCAAAATTTACATTCACCGTTGATTATAGCATGTTTATTCAAATACCGGCAAATCAAAATATTCGTTCCGACCCGCTAACCTTGCTATTTTCGGCCCGGTTTGACCTCCTGCCAGTAACCGTCCGGGTCCACGATAAAATAAACGCCCATAGTCTTGTTTTCGTAGCAGATGATGCCCATCTGCTTATGGTGCGCATACGCCGCGTCAAAGTCATCCGTCGCAAAGCCGATATGGCTTTCGTTGTCACCCAGGTTATACGCGCCCTGTTTGTCGCGCAGCCACGTCAGCTCCAGCCCGAAGCACGTCTTGCTGTCCTCCATGAACACGATGACATAGCTGCCGTCGGAAGCCGCCTTTCGGCGCACCTCGGCAAGGCCGAAGGCCTCGGCATAAAACGCCTTGCTCCTCTCGATATCCGTCACATTGATATTCGCATGATCCAGTGTAAACATATTGTCTCCTCGAAACTATTTTATACCAACTGCTCGCCGTTATGATGAACGGCCAGCACCTGAGTATCGCTTCCCGTTTTCTTGATCCGATAGCTTTCGGTATCCGCAAAATCCACGAAGTGGATGGGTATGAAGGCCTTCGGTTTCATTACCTCGATGAACTGATCAGCTCCCTCATCATAATCGCGGCCCATACGCTTGTCCACTGGAAAAAAAGCATAATCGATGCGCTGCACCTCGTGCCGCAGAAACCTGAGCTCGCGGTCAAAATACTTTTCCATCACACGCGTATATTTCTCGTTGCCATCGTCCTTCCAATGCCAATTGTTGAGGTCCCCCGCGTGGAAGAAGCTTATTCCCTCGCACTCCACGTAAAAGCTGCCGCCCATGTCGGTGGAACCGAATTCGCGCACGTGAATATAGCCGTCTTCAAACGTCTCGCCGCGGCTCAAAAACACGGCGCCTTCCGGCGCATCCGCCGCGGGCACCGTATCGTCCAGTATGTACGTGACGGGCACGCCCACCTTGGCCCATTCGAATATGCTGCGGTCGTAGTGGTCGTGATGGCTGTGCGAGACAAACACAAAAACGCGCTGCGCCGCGCGGATATCCTCCATGCTCACATGTCCATCCGGTATCCTTTTACCGGGCTTTTGCACATAGTGGTCGAATATCAGCAGCGACTGTTCAAGCGCGATGCTCACAGCGCTGTGATGCAAATAGTTGATGCGCATGAAATCTGCCTTTTCTTCCTTAATTACATCGATTGTAACACAGTCTTGGTCCGCGCACAACAAGCCTACACTTCGCTCTTCTGCCGGTAAAGGCTGCCCAGCGTAATATGTGTTCCCTTCTGCAACATGCCGCCCAGTATTTCGCGTTCGTTCAGTTCGCCCAGCACGCCCATATCCTTATCCAGTACCGTTACGATGTTGTATTTGCCCGCCTCAAATTCGCGCATGATGTCCTTGATCGGCTCCGTCTGCATAGCGGCAAACCGGTTAATGTGCATCGTCTTACGCTTATCCAACTGCTGGCGCTTGCCTGTAAAATCGCGTATCAGCGTATAGGGCGCGCTTTTGAGCTCCTTGATTGCAGCGAGGCACAGGAAAAAGCCCATGATAAAGAAGCTGGGGTTGAGCGCATCCTGAAACGCCGCCCACACACCCGTCCCCACGATCACTGCGGCGAAAAATATGCCGCCCACCGCCATCAGCTTGGTGGCGCGCTTATACCCCATGAACGACGCGAACACCGCGCGCATAATGCGCCCGCCGTCCAGCGGCAGCGCCGGCAGCATGTTTACCGCCGCCAGCGCCAGATTGGACGCGATGATCCGGTCCTTTACGGCGATATCAAACGCGTATTTATCCACAAAAAAAACGGCGCAGGCCACCGCCATGTTTGCCAGAGGCCCCGCCGCCGCCACGAAGATTTCCTTTACCCGCGATACCGCAAAGCACTCCAGCTTTGCCGCGCATCCGAAAGGAAACAGTTCCATCTCCGTCACCGTCATGCCCAGCGCCACAGACACCAGCACATGCGCCCATTCGTGCACGAGTACGGCGGGAATGTAATACAGCAGTACGTCGCCCATGCCCAGCGCAAACAGCAGCACGACGGCGGGTATCATCAGCAGACTGATTTTCAGTTTGCCGCCAAACAGGCGTATGGATTTCATAACCGCTATTGCAGCTCACCCGTCATTTCCTGTTCAATATAAGCGATCGGATCGACGTACTCTTCGCCGTCAAGCATCTCCAGATACAGGTAGGCTCCTGACACCACACCCACCGGCTGCCCCGGCATCACGATATCGTCCACCTGCACCGATGGTTCAATGTTGTGATAAACCAGCGTTTCTCCGGTATCCAGCGTCATTTCCACATACCCCATGCTGCCCACTTCTCCCACTGAAGTCACTGTGCCCTTTGCGATGCTCGATACGCTGCCCGTTGCTTCAATGCGCACGCCTTTGGAACCGTCCTCACCAAATGCCGTCACAATTTTACCATCCGCCGGATATGCCGCCATTACGCCCGGCTGCGCGCTGAAAACAGCTTCCGTTTCGTCCAACGTCTGCACAAACTTGAGCCGGCCGATATCCTTGTCGATGTCAAACTCGTGGTTGACAACCTGGTTCATCGTATCCGTGATGTTCTGCGCTCCCGGCGTATCAATACTGCTGACCACCAGCAGCACAATGGCGAGCCCCGCGCAGATACCTGTCTTGATCAGCAGCTTTCTGTATGCCGGGTCCACCTCATCTCCCGATTCGCTGTGCCGCCGTTTTGCACTGACGGGAATGCCAGCCCGCCGTATCGCATCCGTCGCCCTGTCCCGCCACGTCGCCTTGCTCTGCTCCGAGTACGCATAACCCCTTGAATAGGTCGTGAAACCTTCAGTCTCCAGCTTTGGCAGGCTATCCTTATCCATCGACTCCGCCTCCATATAATTTGATTGTCTCGGTCCTATATGTATATGGTGAAAAAAAGCGGATCATTCTGTTGGCCATGCACCATACCGCGGTTTTGCGCATATCCTATATTTTTTTGTCCGGATTCGAGTCTGCCCTCAGACTTTGTCCAACATCACACTTGCAAATACGGTCATTCCGATTATAATATTGTTAAAGATTGCAATTGTGTTACGATAATAATAATTCACACCGGAAAGGATGCCATGAAAGCAGTATTGATCCGCATATTGCGGCCCGTTGTGAAAACCTTTTATAAGCTGAGAAAAAAAATGAGGCGCTATATCGTCAACCAGCGTCGCAAGAGACCAGCATCATCAATGCCCTCCGGGCAGCAGCCGGCCAATGCGCCGCGCATCAGTCCGGCCATGGCGCATAAAGCGACGGGTGCTTCCTCTCAGCCATCTGCAGCCCCCGGCCTGTTCGGCAAAATGAGCTGGTGGAAGGGCTGGCAAAAAAGCTGGCCTCTCGCTGCGGGCGCAGGCACCGCAGTCGTCATCATCGCTGTGGTGCTGATAGTAACGTTGGCCAAGCCAGCTGCCGATAATGTTACCGGCGGCGCGTACGCGGCTCTGGTCGGCGCAATCGCCACGCAGACGCCCGTCCCCGCAGAACAGACTGCGGAGATTACCCCTGCCGCCACGCAGACGGACAAGCCGGTTTCAACTCCCGTTCCTACCGAAGATCCTGATTCCACGCCTGTTCCCACCACCGCGCCGGAGGAAGATGCGCCGCTTCAACCGGGCATACACGACCCGCGTGTGATCGAGCTGCAATCGCGGCTGATGGATCTGGGATACATGGATAACGACGAGCCGACGGATTACTACGGCGGTGGTACTAGATTTGCGATTGAACTGTTTCAGCGAAAGCACAGCCTTCAGATAGACGGTCTGCTGGGTACCAACACACAAGCGGTGCTTTATTCCGACGACGCCATGCCATATACAGTGAAGATGGGCGATAAGGGCAATGACGTCAAAGAGATACAGGAGCGTTTAAAGGAGCTCAAATACTTTTCGGGATCCGCTACGGGCGAGTTTGGCGAGAAAACGGAAACCGCCGTCAAGAGCTTCCAGAAACGCAATGGCCTTTCGGCCGACGGCAACATCGGCGAAAATACACGGGAAGTATTGTTCTCTGAAGACGCCAAGGAAGCGAAACCCAGCAGCTCGGGCGGCGGCAGTTCCGGTGGCGGAAGTTCGGGTGGCTCGGGCGGCAGTTCCGGCGGTGGCAGCTCAGGCGGTGGTTCCGGCGGCAGCAAAACGGGTCCCGTGGCCACGGAGGATCCGGATTCGGGCAAAGCGGACACTTTGATCGAGTTCGCCAAGACGCTGCTGGGCAAGGAGTATACGCGAGGTGGCAAAGGCCCGAACGATTTTGACTGCTCCGGCTACGTCTATTATTGCCTCAACCACTCCGGCGTCAAGAGCATCAAATATATGACATCGGGAACGTGGGCCAAGAGCAGCTACCCCAGAATAGACAAGATCGGCGACCTGAAAAAAGGAGACATCATCTGCTTCAAAGGCCATGTCGGCATCTACATGGGAGACGGTAAGATGATCCACGCCTCGTCCAGCGCCGACAAGGTGGTCATCGGCAACGCATTTTCGTCCTGGAGCAAGCGCAACTTCATCTGCGGCCGCCGGGTGCTCTAACAACAGATACAGCAACGCCCCGTTCAGACTGCATTGAACGGGGCGTTTTACATTTCAGTTTCTCTGTTATTTTCGACAGTAAATCTACTGCTCAAGCTTGCTGCCGCACTTGGAGCAGAAGGCATCCCCCTGCTTGAACGGGGTGCCACACTGCACACAACGGAAGTCCCCCGACTGAGGCTGTGATGCCTGCGGCGGTGCGTAGTTCGGCTGTCCATAAGGCGGAACGGGTCCCGGCTGCCCGTACGGCGGAACCGGCCCTGCTTGTCCGTAAGGCGCGGCTCCCGGATATCCCGGCGGCGGCTGCGGCGGGTAATAGGCCGCCTGCGGCACGTAATTGGCCGATCCGGGCTTCGGGTCCAGACACAGCACCACGATAAGGGTGATCAAAAAGAAGAAGAAGCC
>JAEWWC010000151.1 GCA_023396555.1 Bacillota bacterium | reverse complement strand
ATGCAGGACTTTTTCCTTCCGATGTTGAATTATATGAAGATAATTTCCGGATCAGGGGTATTGTAATGGACAAATGGGACAAGCGCTTCATGGATCTGACAGAAACCATCGCAAAGTGGTCCAGCTGTTATAAGAGTGACCGCAGCATCGGGGCCATCATCGTCCGCAACAAGCGGATCATCACCACCGGATACAACGGAGCGCCGTCCGGCATCAAAAGCTGTAAGGAGAAGGGCGAGTGTCTGCGCCAGAAGCTGGGCATCGCTTCCGGTACGCGGCACGAGCTGTGCTATGCCATCCACGCCGAGCAGAACGCCATCATTCAGGCGGCCAAGCTGGGCGTCAGCATCGACGGCGCCACGCTTTACTGCACGCATCAGCCCTGCGTCATCTGTTCCAAGATGATCGTGAATGCGGGTATCGTGCGCGTGGTATACGCCCACCCCTATCCCGACGATTTCTCCCAGGAAATATTTCAGGAAGCGGGCGTGGAACTGATCCATTTCAAGGGGTAATCCCAAAAAGAGTGGATCATAGAGCTGACACTCCCCGTTTTATAATAAAAAGCAACCGCAAACATTTGTTCTGATATTTAAATTTCTCTATTGATAAAAGAAGGCGTTTGGGGTAGTATAATGTGGTGTATTTGTATGAATGCACTATATTTTGTGATGCAACAAAGGGGGCGCTATGGCCAAGGAATACAGCGCAAGCGATATACAGGTGCTCGAAGGGCTGGACGCAGTCCGCAAACGACCTGGTATGTACATCGGCTCCACCGGCCTCAAGGGGCTGCACCATCTGCTCTGGGAGATCGTTGACAACGCCGTGGACGAAGCGGCAAACGGATACGCCGATAAAATAAACGTGACGCTGCACGAGGACAACTCCGTGACCGTGGAAGACAACGGGCGCGGCATACCGGTGGGCATCCATCCCGAAAAGAAGGTCTCCGGTGTGGAGGTCGTGTTCACGCAGCTGCATGCAGGAGGTAAGTTCTCGAGCGACGCCTACACGTACGCGGGTGGCTTGCACGGTGTGGGCGCATCCGTCGTGAACGCGCTGTCCCGCTGGCTGGTGGCCACAGTCTATTCGGGCGGCAAAATCTATCAGCAGCGCTATGAAAGCAGCATGTCCAAGAGCGGAAAGATTGAAAGCGGCCGGCCCATGACCAAGCTGGAAGAGACCGGAACCACCAAAAACCGCGGCAGCAAAATCACTTTCCTGCCGGACGATCGCGTTTTTGAAACGGTTGTAATGAGCCACGACACCGTGGCGTCCCATCTGCGCGTTATCTCGTTCCTGACCAAGGGCGTTAAGATCACTCTGACGGACGAGCGCATCAAAAAGGATGGGCGTCCGAAGAAGGAGACATTCGACTATCAGGGTGGCGTAGTGGACTTCGTGCAATACCTCAACGAGGAAAAAACGGTACTGCACAAGACGCCCATCTACTTTGACGGCGAGCGCGGCGACATCAAGGTAGAGATCGCGCTGCAGTACAATGACACCTACAACGAGAACATCGTCTCGTTTGTCAACAATATCCCCACCCCGGACGGCGGCACGCATGTGTCCGGTTTCAAGTCCGCTCACACCAAAGTGATGAACGAATATGCGCGCATCGCGGGACTGCTCAAAGAGAAGGACGAGAACCTCGCGGGCGACGATTACCGCGAAGGCCTTACCGCCGTGATCAATGTGCGTATGAAGGACGCGCAGTTCGAGGGGCAGACCAAGGCCAAGCTGGGCAACACCGAGGTCAAGACCATTGTCGAAGGTATCGTGCAGGACAAGCTGTCGCTGTTCCTTGCGGACCTCAATAACACCGCCATGGCGACGGAACTGGTGGGCAAAGCGGTGAATGCCGCCAAGGCGCGCGCAGCAGCCAACAAGGCCAAGAAGCTGGAGCGTCAGCGCAGCAAGCTGGAGGGCGCGCCGCTGGTGGGCAAGCTCTCGAGCTGCACCGGCCGCGACGCCTCCAAAAACGAACTATTCATCGTAGAGGGTGACAGCGCGGGCGGCAGCGCCAAGCAGGGTCGCGACCGGCGGTTCCAGGCGATACTCCCGCTGCGCGGCAAGCCGCTCAACGTTGAAAAGAAGCGACTGGATCAGGTGATCGAGAATGAGGAGTTCCGCTCCATCATCACCGCGCTCGGCACCGGCTTCGACGGCGATTACGAGGAATCTTCGCTCAAATACCACAAGATCATCATACTCGCGGACGCGGATCAGGACGGCGCGCACATCCGCGCCATACTGCTGACGTTCTTCTACCGTTACTTCCGCGATCTGCTCACGGCTGGCCATATCTACATCGGGCGGCCGCCGCTGTACCGCGTGCATAAGGGCAGCAAGTCGGTGTACGCCTACACGGACGCAGACCTCAAGGCCGCGCAGCACAACCTCGGCAAGGACGCCAACGTGCAGCGGTACAAAGGCCTCGGCGAAATGAATCCCGAGCAGCTATGGGAGACCACGATGAACCCGGTGGGTCGAAAGCTGTTTCAGGTGGAGCTGGACGATGCCGCCGAAGCGGAGCGTCTCGTCACGCTGCTGATGGGTGACAAGGCGGAGCCGCGCAAGCTGTACATCTCCGAGCATGCCAACTTCAACAAGGAAGACAGTTTTTATAAGGAAAAGGTGAGCGGCAATGTCCAATAACAACATTGAATTGATACCCAGCGACATCACGCCCGTCTCGATGAGTGAGATGATGCACGACTCGATGATACCTTTCGCCGAGTACGTCATCATGGACCGCGCCCTGCCGCGCGTGGAAGACGGCTTAAAGCCGGTGCAGCGCCGTATACTCTACACCATGCTGGAGCTCGGGCTAACGCCCGATAAACCGCACAGGAAGTCCGCGCGTATCGTCGGCGACTGCCTCGGCAAATACCACCCCCATGGCGACTCGTCGGTGTACGACGCGATGGTGCGCATGGCGCAGGACTTCGTAATGCGCGCGCCGCTGGTGAACGGCCACGGCAACTTCGGCAGCATGGACGGTGACAGCGCCGCCGCGATGCGCTATACCGAAGCGCGGCTCTCCCCCATCGCAATGGAGCTGCTCGTCCATATCGAGAAGGACACCGTACCGTTTTCATTCAACTTCGACGATACGCTAAAAGAGCCCAACCTGCTGCCCGCGCGCTTCCCTAACTTGCTGGTCAACGGCGCGTCCGGTATCGCGGTGGGCCTTGCAACCAACATACCGCCGCACAACCTTGCCGAGGTCATCGACGGCGTCATCGCGCGCATCGAGAACCCGGAGCTTTCGCTGGACGAGCTGATGCAGCGCATCCCCGGCCCCGACTTCCCCACAGGCGGTTACTTGCTGGGCATGGAGGGCTTGCGCGAAGCTTACGAGACAGGCCGCGGCAAGATCGTGATACGCGCCAAAACGACCATCGAAAAAGGCGTCAACGGCAAAACGAATATCGTCGTCACTGAAATGCCATATCAGGTGAACAAGGCGGCGATGCTGTCCAAGATACTGGCGGTCACCGAGCAGAAGAAGGACATGTTCGCCGGTATCGCGGACATCCGTGACGAATCGGACCGTTCCGGCATCCGCGCTGTTATCGAGGTGCGCAAGGACTACGACCCCAAGAAGATACTCAACTGCCTGTACAAATATTCTGATATGCAGGTGACCTTCGGCATCAACATGGTGTGCATCGCGGACGGCCAGCCCAAGCAGCTGCCGCTGATGGGCATTGTCGACCACTACATCGCGTTCCAGAAGGAAATTGTCACACGGCGTACAAGATATGATCTGGAGCGGGCAAAACAGCGTGAGCACATATTGGCCGGGCTCATCATCGCTGTGCAGAATATTGACGAGGTGATCCGCATCATCCGAAGCTCGTCCTCTCCCCGGGAAGCGAAGGGCAAGCTGATGGAGCGCTTTGCGCTCTCGGATATTCAGGCGCAGGCGATACTCGATATGCGCCTGGCACGGCTGACGGCGCTGGAGATCGAAGCGTTGCGCAAGGAATATGCGTTCATACTGGAAACTATCAAACGTCTGGAAGCTATACTCGCGTCCGACAAACTGCTCATGCGCGTCATCATGAACGAGTTGACCGAAATAAAGGAGAACTATGGCGACAAGCGCCGTACACGCATTTCCGAGACCAGTCATGAGGTGGAAATAGACGAAAACGAGTTCAAGTCCGTCGAGGAGTGCGTCGTCATACTGACGCAGAACGACTTCCTCAAGCGTGTAAACCAGAAGTCGTACCAGAAGTCCGCTCCGGCGGACGGTGAGGTCGTCAAATGCATCGTCCCGTCGGCGACAGACCTGCGCGTCCAGATATTCACCAATCAGGGCAGCCTGTATACGCTGCCGGTAACCGATATTCCGGAATGCAAGCTGCGTGACAAGGGCAAGCCGCTCTCCGCGTTGCTGGCCGGTATTACGCCGGGCGAGACCATCGTCGGGCTGTTCTCAGTGCCCGGTTACAGCGTGGATACACATGTGATTTTCGCAACAAAAGGCGGCCTCGTGAAGCGTACCAGCCTTGCGGAATACGATGTCCGCAACAAAAAAATCGTTGCCAGCGGCTTGGCCGAGGGCGACAGCATCATCTCCGTCAGCCTGCAGCAGGGCGAAAGCGACTGGCTTATCGTGACGCAGAGCGGCATGGGCATCCGCTTCTCTTCCTCGGATATTCCCGTGATGGGGCGCAGCGCCAAGGGCGTCAAGGCGGTCGCATTGGAAAAAGGCGATGGCGTTGCGATGGCGGCTCCCGTGGAAACAGACGACGAGATCGCGCTGTTCACTGATCTCGGGTACGCCAAGCTGACGCGCGTGACCGACTTTGAGGTTCAGCATCGCGGCGGCAAGGGTGTCAAGGCGGTCTCCTTCCTCAAGAACGGCTCAACCGGCTCATCGGTAGCCGCAGCCTTCCCCATCTCCGAACCGTGCGGCATCATCGTTACGATGAAGACCGGACAGACCGTCACCCTGTCGTCCGAGCAGTTGGAGCGGCAGGACAGAGCAGCGCGCGGTGCATCCGCCGTACTCGCGGTGCTGGGCGACAGCGTTATCTCCGCCGGCAAGACGTTCCTGTCGTAAAAATACAAACATTGAGAATAGGTGTAGAAGGTCGTGAGGCTCTGCCTCACACTCCGCTGGAGACGCCGTCTCCAGACCTCTTTTCATTCAACGCTATATCCGGAGCATTAAAAAGCCGCGTTTGGTTCGCGGCTTTTGCTTTCTCTATCTGATTCGGTAGCTGTAATGCGGACGCTTCTTGCTGAACCGCTTGCGCTTGCGCCGCGTCACAGTCAATAGACGCCACACAAGCACCGCTATGAGCGCGCCGGGGATAATCAGCCAGTAAAGTATGCTGCCATCCTCTTTCTCCAGATCTTCTATGTTCATGGCAGGCATCATGCTGACTGCCGTCCCGCCGCTGACATCCGGTTCCGCACCGGCCTGCAGCACATCGCGCGTGGCGATCAGATTCCCAGTATATATGTCATCTTTGGTAGCTTTGCTCTTATATGTTACGGTACCCAGCACATCGCCCTTAAGCACAGGTGCTTGCAGCGTGCTGGTGTATTCCGGTACCGCCTCGATCGAATCCGTGCCGTTCAGTATGCCTTCCGCCAGCGTCTTATCAATGGTTGCATAAGTTCCGGGGCTCTGTGGCCCTTCAAAAACCAACAACCCGTCGTTCTCGTCGGTGGACGCGTAGTTCTCGATCTGTGCCTTCACCGGCTCCGCCTTGTCCAGCAATTCCTGCAGGTCTATCGTCACATAGTTGTTGAACCCAAAATCGAACAGAGATTTCGCTGTCGTCCAGCGGTTCTTGCCCTCTGCAGAATCATCCTTAAAAATAACACATATAAGATTCATTTCATCATTGGCAGCGGAAGCCACCAGACACCCCCCCGCCTGGTCTGTGGAACCTGTCTTGCCGCCCGTTGCGTATGGATAATAATCATCTTTATCGCTGCGCATCAGCAAATTCGTATTATAATAAGTTTTTTCCCGCCTTTTATTTGTTTGGGGCATCGTATACTTTTCGTGACCAACAATCTCCACAAACGCTGGGTTCTGCATCGCATACTGCATCAGCTTGGCCATATCGCTGGCAGTTGAATAGTGTTCTTCATCGTGCTTTCCATGGGGGCTCGTAAAGTGTGTGCCGGTCATTCCAAGCGCTGCGGCTTTAGTATTCATCAAATCCACAAACGCGGAAACATCTCCGCTCACTGCTTCCGCCACAGCGGTGGCTGCGTCGTTGCCGGAAAACATCATCATACCGGCAAGCAGATCGCCCATTTCCACTTCTTCGTCTTCTTCCAAATCAAGTGAAGAGCCGGATACTCCGGCCGCTTTTTCGCTGATCTTCACCTTCGTATCAAGGCTTTTGCTTTCGAGCGCCAGAATACACGTCATGATCTTGGTGGTGCTGGCCGGTTCAATACGCTCGTCCGCATTTTTTTCGTACAAATGGGTGCCTGACTTCGCGTCAATCAGCAGCACTGCGTACTGCGAAACTTCGCCGTCATACTGCGGCGCCGCAAATGCGCTGCCGACAAAGCCGACCAACGCAAATATAAATATAACAATAACAGTTATGATCCTTCTCAAACTGAAACATCTCCCACTACCAGCCGCTGTTTCAGGCTGTTCTAAACTTCAGTATATCACATTTGGAGCTAAAAGGATAATCCCAGGGTTAACGGCGTCCTCTCTTCCTCCTGACGGCACGGCGTCTGCGCGCATAACGCCGCTTGCGCTGAATAGCCATAACGACCAATATTGCCAAAATAACAACCAGAACGGCGCCCACGGCAATCAGTATCCACCCGATGAGCCCTATGCCGCCGCTGCTGCCCGGAGCTGCCGGTTTCTGAGTATCCGTCGGCTGAGTGGCCTCAGCGGACTGTGTCGGCTGTGCGGCATTGTCCGCCGATTCCACGGCGTGCGACGCAACCAGCTTTCCCTGGCAGACCATTTCTCCTGAATCGGTAAGGTAGTTGATCACCCCGACCGTCTCGCCATCCTTGACCGGAGCCTGCAGCGCATCGCCGCTGTTGAGCACAACCTCTGTGCTGAGGCCTTCCTCCACCTTGTTGGCAAGCGCCGTTTCCAGCGTCTGATAAGCTTTTCCGGAGTTCACGATGTTCAGTTCCAACGATTCGCCGCCCGGTGCCGCGTTCTGGACACTGACGCTGACCGGATCGGTGCCGTCAATAATGGACTGAACATCCACCGTTTTAAAGTTGTCAAAACCGAACTCAAACAGAGATTTTGTCAGCGGCCACCGCTCACTCCCGTTGTATTTGTCCTTGAATATCAGGCAAATCAGGTTCATACCGTCTTTGCTGGCTGACGATACGAGGCAGTCCCCGGCAGCCGGAGTGGATCCCGTCTTGATACCGGTGGCGTATTTGTAATAGTATTCTTCGTCCGACAATAAAAGTTTATTGGTGTTTTTGACTTCCCAGGTCGAGCTGTGCTTGTTGTCCGCCGGCATCGTGTACGTTGACTGACCGACAATCTGAGCAAAATCCGGATTCTGCATCGCGTACGTCGTGAGTAGTGACATATCGCGCGTAGTTGTATGATGGTTGTCCACATGCATGCCGTGCGCGACTACAAAGTTTGTATTTGTCATCCCCAACTCGCGCGCCTTGTCATTCATCATTTCGGCAAACCCTTCTTCAGAGCCGCCTATCGCTTCAGCTACCGCAACAGCCGCATCGTTGCCGGATGCCATCATCATACCGTTAATCAGGTCTTTCAACACGAGCTCTTCACCCGTAGAGATATGCAGCAACGATCCATGCTGGTCCGCTGCGTTGGAAGACACCTTGACCACGCTGTCCATTTCCCCTTTTTCCAGCGCGAGAAGCAGCGTCATGATCTTGGTCGTACTGGCCGGTTCCACCATCTCGTCCGCGTTCTTTTCGTACAGCACGTCACCCGAGGTGGCATCCAGCAGCATCACCGCGTACGGCTCTACGTCGCCGTCATACGCGGGCGCTGCCTGCGCGGTGCTTAAGAACATTGTTAAGACCAATATAACAGCAAAACACAAAGTTGTGACTTTTTTCAAAATCCCAATTGCTCCTTTTACATAATCAACAACCAGTATAGCAGTTTAAGTCGTGTTTGTGAATGAAAATATAAACGGCAACTGCATTATGATTGTAAACATTCATGGCTGGAATATATATAATTTTACATTACTTCAATTATATTTTTCAAGACCTTATTACGAATATATTAAGCCATTGTACTTGAAAATGCTCCCATTAAAAAGCACAAGCGCTCCGCCATCAAACAGGCGAAGCGCTCGATCAGAAAAATGAAGTGTCCTTTATTCCGTAATGCTTAAGGTATGACGACCGCTTTGACGGCTTTTTCCGTCACGACGCTCTCAAACGCCTTGTCGATATCGCTGAACGCAAACGCCGTGATATATTTCTCGACGTTCAGCATGCCGCCTACCACCATCTCCAGCACCTGCTTGTTCTGCGCCACCGTGGAAGCGTGCGCGCCGAAGACGCCCAACTCCTTGTAGTGGATCAGGTTGCTGTCGAGATGATAATTGTCGGTACCGGGAAGCCCGCCGAACAGGCTCATCCGGCCGTTCTTGTACAGCAGCTCCAGGCCCTGCCGGTGTGTGATTCCCGCCGGTGCAGCCGTGATCACCACGTCCACGCCGCCGCCCGTCATCTGGCGCACCGCGTCCATATAGCCGGGATCGCCCGAATCGACTACCTGGACGTTGGGCACGAACTGTTTAACGCTTTTACGTCTGCTTTCAGAAATCTCCGCGATGATCACCTGAGCAGCCCCCTGAATATAGGCCAGCTCTGCATGTATACAGCCAAGATATCCCGAACCGTAGATGAGCACGTTATCGCCCTTCTCAATCTTCAGATAAGTCTGTGCGTTCACCGCGCATGCCACCGGCTCTACCACTGACGCGGCAGTATCCGATATGCTGTCGGGAATCGGTATCAGATGCCCCCGCCGTATCGCCAGCTCAGGGATACGGATATATTCCGCAAACGTCCCGTCAAACTGGAACCCGATACTTTGCAGGGTGTCGCACATGTTCGTCCGTCCCTTTTTGCAGCTCTTGCACTCCCCGCAGCCGATGGCCGGCGCCATAATATAGCGTCCACCCACCTTCAACCCTGTCGCAGGATCGGCCTCTACGATTTCGTAGCACGCCTCATGCCCCATGACGATGGGCGTTTTCAGCTTGGGGTTGCCAAACCGGTATGTCCGAAGATCCGTTCCGCATATGGACGCACACCGTATCTTCGCAACAGCCTCGCCGGGGCCCGCTTTGGGCATCGGCACTTCATCTATCGAAAAGCTCGTTTCACCATGATAAACAAACGCTTTCATTGCACTCTCCTTTACTTCACGCCCCAGGGAAAGAACAGAATCTTGTTGAAGAATATCTCCCTGCGATGGATCTTCTCAAACGTCTCCGGCACATCCTCCAGCTCCAGACGGTGCGTGATAACCTTGGTGGCGTCAATCGTGCCATCCGCGAGGCTCTCCACACCATGCGTCCATTCCCAGCCCGGGAACGGCTTGGAGAACGAGTTCCACGAACCTCTGAGCGTTTTCTCACCCCTCATGATCATGTCGACGCATTTCTCAGAAAGCTCGAGCGGCTTGTGGGAGATGCCGAGGAACACCATCGTGCCATGCTTGGCAGTCGCCATGATCGCATTGTGCTGCGCCGACGGAAAACCGGACGCGTCGATGCAGACATCAGCGCCGCCGTCCGTCGCCTTGACGATCTGCTCCACCACATCGGCGGCCGTGCCTTCGATGCATACATCCGCGCCGGACAGCGCCGCCGCTTTGAGTTTCTCTTCGCCGACGTCCACAGCCACCACAACGGAAGCGCCCTTGGCTTTCATGTACTGCAGCGCGTACAGACCGATGGTGCCGACGCCCACCACGCACACCTTGTCTCCGGCCTTGAAACCGCTGCGCTTGATGGAATGCAGCGCGTTGGCCAGCGGGTCAGCTGTCGCGGCAGCTTCATACGTCACGTTGTCCTCCACTTTGAGCAGGTTCACTTCGGGCACGGACACATACTGCGCGAAAGCGCCGTCGCAGCGAGAACCGAAATAGTTGTAGTCCTTGCAGAGCGAGAAAGAGCCTTCCTGGCAATACTCGCACTTGAAGCAGGGCATCAGCGGCGGAACCGTCACACGGTCTCCCACCTTGTATTCCTTGACCGCGCTGCCCACTTCCACGATCT
>JAEWWC010000095.1 GCA_023396555.1 Bacillota bacterium | reverse complement strand
TACTGCCGCAAGAAAAGGGTCAGCTTTATGCAGTACTTCGACCTGATTATACCCTCGGTGGCTGTGGCCCAAGGCTTTGGCCGCATCGGCTGTTTTCTGGCGGGCTGCTGCTACGGGGGTGAGACGGACCTGCCGATCGGCATCGTTTTTCAGCATTCGGACATTGCGCCTAACGGTATACCTCTGTTCCCCACGCAGCTTTTATCCAGCGCGGGAGACTTTCTCATTGCACTGATACTGATACTTTATGCCCGCAAAGTGAGAAGCACCGGCAAGGTGGCCGGGCTCTATCTCATGCTTTACAGCGTGGGCCGGTTTATCATCGAGTTTTTCCGCACGGACGCGCGCGGAGCGGTCGGTCTGCTTTCCACGTCGCAGTTTATCGCGATATTCATGCTGGCTGGCGGCCTTCTTTTGTTTTTCCGGGACCGGCTGCCCCGGCTGCGCGGAGCGGCAGACAGACTTAACGTCCCGACAGATAAGCCCTGACATATCCGACTATCAGCTAAAGAAAAAATAAAATGGGCGGCCATTGGCCGCCCATTCGCGTTTGAGTATGTATATAGTTTACGACAGAGCTTGTTCCACCGCCACGGCTACCGCCACGGAAGCGCCCACCATCGGATTGTTGCCCATGCCGATGAGGCCCATCATTTCTACGTGCGCCGGAACGGAGGAAGAACCCGCGAACTGCGCGTCGCCGTGCATGCGGCCCATCGTATCCGTCATGCCGTAGGAAGCGGGACCCGCCGCCATGTTGTCCGGATGCAGCGTACGACCGGTGCCGCCACCCGAAGCCACTGAGAAGTATTTCTTACCGTTTTCGATGGCCCATTTCTTGTAGGTGCCCGCAACGGGGTGCTGGAAACGGGTGGGGTTGGTGGAGTTGCCGGTGATGGACACGTCCACGCCCTCATGCCGCATGATGGCCACACCTTCGGACACGTCGTCCGAGCCATAGCACTTGACCGATGCGCGTGTGCCGGTGGAAAACGCCTTCTCCCAAACGATCTTGAGCTCGCCAGAGGCGTAGTCGTATTCCGTCTCCACGTTGGTGAAGCCGTTGATGCGCGAGATGATGTAGGCCGCGTCCTTGCCGAGACCGTTCAGTATGACGCGCAGGGGCGTTTTGCGGACCTTGTTGGCCGTCTTCGCGATGCCGATGGCGCCTTCCGCCGCCGCGAACGACTCGTGGCCGGCGAGGAAGCAGAAGCACTGCGTCTCTTCGCGCAGCAGCATGGCCGCGAGATTACCGTGGCCGATGCCCACTTCGCGCTGCGCCGCCACGCTGCCCGGAATGCAGAACGCCTGCAGGCCGATGCCGATGGCTTCTGCCGCGTCCGCCGCGACCTTGCAGCCCTTCTTCAGCGCAATGGCCGCGCCTAGCGTGTACGCCCACACCGCGTTATCGAACGCGATGGGCTGCACGCCCTTGACGATGCCCGCCACGTCGATGCCATGGGACTGGCAGAACTCTTCCACCTGCTCTAGGCTTTCAAAGCCATATTGCTTCATGCAGGCTTCGATGCCCGCGATGCGTCTGTTGTAACCTTCGAATGTCACCATTGATTTGACCTCCTATTTCACGCGCGGGTCGATGTACTTCGCCGCGCCTTCGAACTGTCCGTATGTGTTGGTGTTTTTGGCAAGCGCAGCCGCCGGGTCGGTGCCCTTGCGGATAGCTTCCATCATCTTGCCGAGGTGCACGAACTTGTAGCCGATCACTTCATCCGTGTCGGAGAGCGCCAGCTCGGTCACGTAGCCTTCGGCCATCTCGAGGTAACGGACACCCTTGGCCTGCGTGCTGTACATCGTGCCCACCTGTGAGCGGAGGCCCTTGCCGAGGTCTTCGAGGCCAGCACCGATGGGCAGGCCGCATTCGGAAAACGCCGTTTGCGTGCGGCCGTATACGATCTGCAGAAACAGCTCGCGCATTGCGGTGTTGATCGCGTCGCACACGAGGTCGGTGTTGAGGGCTTCGAGTATCGTCTTGCCGGAGAGCACTTCGGCGGCCATCGCGGCGCTGTGCGTCATGCCGCTGCAGCCGATGGTCTCGACCAGCGCTTCTTCAATGATGCCTTCCTTAACGTTGAGCGTCAGCTTGCACGCACCCTGCTGCGGTGCGCACCAGCCCACGCCGTGCGTCAGGCCGGAAATGTCTGTGATCTGCTTAGCCTTTACCCAAAGGCCTTCTTCGGGAATGGGCGCGGGGCCGTGCTTCGGGCCTTTTGCCACATAGATCATTTCGTCCACTTCTCTGGAACACTGCATGAAACAAAATCCTCCTGTTAATAAATCAAAACTTGTCTCCAAAAAGGCTGATAATTATTTAACATTATACCAGCAAAACATGAAGAAGCAAACACTTTATAAAGGGAACAGGCATTGCGCCGCCGACTGCCGAATGCGGCATTATTTGAGCGTGAACGCAATCCCGTTATCCCGACACCAATCGGCAGCGAAGGCCAGGAGTGCGGAAGTTTCGAATTCCTTCCACTGTGCGGTCAGTAGATGGTCTTCCAGATACCAATGAAACAGATGAAAAAACTCCGGCTCCGTCAGCGCTGTTTGTTGTCTGAGCAGACTCCGGTTATTACATTTTTGCAGAAAGGCTATGACCATATCATGCCGGCTGAGCCGGGGGATCAGGAGGAAGTCGCTCTTTGTGTATATTTTGACTGAGATCAGGGCGCGCATATCCTCTGCGGAACAGGATTGATAGTTACCCGTATTGAAATAGCTGACCTCTTCATCAAAAATGCATTCAAACCCATATGCCGCCTCTTTGAGCTTCAGATACATCGATATCCTCCCCACTGCGTTTGTTAACTTATCAGTATACGCAAAAACGCCAATAAATATACATACAAAGCAAAAAAAATTGGGCAGTATCGGCAAATTCTACGCAAAGCTTTGGCGCGGACCGACAATGTTCTGCGCCTGTACGCTCATATAATAGGGGTTACCATCAAAGGGACGGGAGTGATCATACCAATGCCATCAGCAGTGATTCAGACGCCCAGTTGCCGGGAAGCCAAGCCCGTGCCATCCCATCAGATCGAGCTGCTCAAGAAGATACTGTTTTTATTGGTTTATGTGGCGGTAGCCTGTTTGCTGGCGCGCATCCAGCTGCTGGCGGCGGTATCGCCGTTTGGCCCGGCATTTATTGCCGCATGCTATGTGCGCAGCCGGTATGAAGTGCTGGCTGCCACGGCGGGCGTAGCGTTGGGTGCGCTGCTGGTTCCGGGTGATACGCTCTACATATTATGTGTGTCGCTGTTGACCTGCGGGGCGTTGCTGGTCGTGGGCAGGAGCCTGCGGTGGGTGGCTGTGATGGCCACGGCATGCGCTTATGCGGTGGGAGCCATGGTGTTC
This sequence comes from Bacillota bacterium, assembly GCA_023396555.1. Lineage (GTDB taxonomy): Bacteria > Bacillota > Clostridia > Christensenellales > SZUA-584 > SZUA-584. The sequence goes on along the minus strand of JAEWWC010000095.1, from coordinate 12,871 downwards.
AAGACGGCGGACATTCAGACGCTGATGACGGCGGTGCTGGAATGCCTGATGGCGCTGGTGATGATATACGTGATCGGGACGCTGCTGCAAATATTCCAGGGCGGCAAAAAGCGTACGATGTTTTCCACGGAGGAGACGATCTGTCTGGCGCTGGGGGCGCTGGCGCTGATATGCATGTTTGGCCCGCTCAATGTGATGGGCGTCTATATTGCCGATATCGTCGCAATGCTGCTGGTGCTCTTTGTGGCATACGCAGCCGGGCCGGCGCTGGGCGCAGGAGTAGGGCTGGTTGCCGGCCTGGCTTTGTGCCTGGGGGTGCTGGCCGATGCCTCGATGGCAGCGATGCTGGGCGTGGCCGGACTGGTGGCGGGTACTCTGCGGCGGCTTAAAAAGCCGGGAGCTGCGATGGGCTTTATGCTGACGGTGCTGATGTTGGACATCGCCCTGGCTGAGATGCCGGTATGGCATCTGCTGATGATAGAGGCGGCGGCAGCTACGCTGATATTTTGCGCGCTGCCCAAAAAGGTGTACGAAGCTGTGGGGCGGTTTATCGACGTCAAGACACGTCGGGAGTTCGAAAACAACATGCACGCTCGCCGCTTCAAGGAACTGACGGTGGGGCGGCTCAAGGAAGTGTCGCAGGTGTTCCTGCAGACGGGTGATATGTTCGCGCGCGACGCGGAGGAAAAATTGGCTGGCGGTGACGTCTCCAGCGTGCTGTCGCTGGTGGCGGAGAGCACCTGCAAGGACTGCGTGTTTAAAAAAAGCTGCTGGGACAAGGATTTCTTGAGCACATACGGCGTGCTGAACCGGCTGCTGGCAACATATGAGAAGGAGGGCCACATCGACGAGAGTTGCATGGACCCGGCATTCGTCAAGAAGTGCTACAACGTTAAGGGAATACTCACGGCGTCGGAGAACGTGTTCAGCGCGTATCTGTTAAGCCTCAAATGGCGCAGGAAGATAGAAGAGTCGCGCGTGGTCACCGGGCGGCAGCTCAAAGGCGTGGCCAAGGTAGTGGCGGACATCGGCAAGGAAATGGACACCGGCTTTAAGTTCCTTGAGCAGATGGAGGAACGTATAGTGGTGGCGCTGGACGCGGAGAACATACGGGCGCGCGAGGTATGCGCAGAGAACGTGGGCGGTCAGGTGGCTGTGGGCCTCAAGGTAAAGAACTGTGGCGGCGGCTCGGCTGACTGCGATCAGGAAATTGAACGGACGCTTTCCGGCGTGTGCGGTGTCAGGATGCAGCGGACGGTGGAATCCGCCTGTGGCGGCAGCGCTTACTGCACGCTGCGGTTCGAGCAGGCGCGCAAATTCGGCGTGGAAACGGGCAAAGCGGCGCAGTCCAAGGACAAGGTTTCGGGGGATAGCCACGTGTTTGCGGCGCTCAAGGACGGGCGGTATCTTCTGATGATATGCGATGGTATGGGCAGCGGCGACAATGCACGGCGGGAGAGCATGGCGGCGGTGTCGCTGATTGAGAACTTTTATCAGGCGGGGTTCGACGACGCCATCATATTCGATACCATTAACCGGCTGCTGATACTGAAGAGCGACGAGGACATGTTTACGACGGTGGACCTGTGCCTGCTGAATCTGAAAACGGGTGAGGCGACGTTTACCAAGATTGGCGCCGAGCCATCGTATATACTGAGCCGGGATGGCGTGTCGGCAGTGGCGCCCGGTTCGCTGCCCATCGGCATCGTGGATGAGGTGCGTCCCATCAGCATACGCCGGACGCTGGAGATCGGCGACCTGATCGTGATGATGAGCGACGGTGTGTCCGAAGCGGTGGGGGACAACGCGGCGCAGTGGTTTGCCGGCATACCACAAAACGACGCACAGGACGCGGCGGACGCGATACTGCAGAAGGCCTGCGACGGCAGCGCCCCGCGGGACGATATGACGGTGATCGTGGGGCGTATCACGGAGGGATAGGAATGAGCTGGAAGATCTGACCGCGGTGTTAACCGGCGTGTGGGTAAAAAGTTAATGATAACGCTGCATAGCTCTCTGAGGAGGGGCAGACGTTTGAGGCTAATGACGAAGGAAGAAAAAGAGGGACAATGCCCCTCTTTCTCGTTGTTTATGCGCAGTAAAAGCTGTGATTGCCGATGCGGGTGTGGTAATCGAAGTTGCGCCATTTCTTGCTCTTGGATACCCGGAAATAATACATGTCGTCCGGATAGGCGTCGTCCCTGTCTATTGCAGTTTCTACTGCTTCCATGCATTCCGCGGAATACCGTGCTGAAACCGCAAACTGGTTTCGCGCAAATACCACTCTTTTAACCGTCTTGCCGAACAGGCCGCTCTCGAAACGGTTGAGCACGACGGCAGCCACGGCGACCTTGCCTTCAAATTTCTCCCCGCGGGCTTCGGCGTACACCACCCGAGCGATATATGCCTTCTCTTGTTCGCTGTAAGCATAGGCGGGATCATACAGTTCGTTCAGCATCTCGCTGAAGGTATCCGCTTCAGCGCCATATGCTTTGGCAACTTCCTGTGACTCAGCAGATGTACTGGCGGAGAAAGCTGTGGGCAGCCAATCGGGGCGTGGTGCGCCTTTGGCGTGCGCCGTAAGCTGCGGCCGGGCTTGTCCTATCAGCCTGAAAGTCGTTACTGAATGCTGGACACTGCTTTGCAGATCCGGCAACGGACTGGCTGTATTGTTGACAGAGCCGGCTGCGGTACAGAAAACGATCAGGCATATCCCGATGACAGCGAACATCTTGATTATTCTATTTTTCAAACTTTATCCTTTCCTTTGATAGAAATATATATAAACGGTTAGAAAACCGCTGTGCTGACGCTGTCTGGCAGCGGCAGACTGCTGGCATAAATGCGCAAAAAACGCAATTACACCATCATAATTCTGCCACATAGTATCCGAATATATAACAAACAATGGGAATTGTCAATTCATAATAATTCTTTTTATGAAAATTCGGGGTTTCAGCAAGAGGACTTAACAATCTAAAAGCTAGCGGTCTGATGTCCCTGATACTCCTGATACAAAAAAATCCCCTGCTTTTTAGCGGGGACTTGAAGACTGTTTATAGGAGGCTGATTATTGGTTGTGGCTGCTGCGCTACATCAAATATATAACCACCTCTTATTTATTTGAAACACTTTTTTATGAGCAGGCAGCGAAAAAACTTTTGTATAAGGCTGAAGAACACAGCTGTTTGCAATGTAATGGAGAATATCAAAATTTTATGTTAAAAATATGCGTCTGTAAACCGATATAAAAATAGAGGTGACTTTAGCTTGAATACAAAAACAATAAGGATGCTGCGCCGCGCGCTGGTGGCGCTTTCCATTGCTGCAGTGCTGGCCGGTATACTGGGCATGCACTTGAGCGATAGTATGGCATCCGATAAATCCATCATACGCGTCAAGCTTTCGGTCGGTTCAACGTCGTCGCTCAGCTTTTCTCTCAGCGGCAACTATGGCATTGAGGCAGACAGTTCCCAAAACCTGTCCTCCGGGGATTATGCTGCCAAGATCGAAAACGGTGTGGTCAAGCTGTACAAGGGCAGTACTTTGGTGTGCTCGGGAAGTACCGTGAAGGTGGTGGAGCGTAAGCCTTCATCAGGCTACAACTATGCGACCATCAAGACGACCACATACGGCACGAACAACTACCGCGGCAATATTGAATTCCGCATCAGCAGCGGATCACTGCTGGTGGTTAATCACGTTTATCTGGAGTATTACCTGTATGGCGTGGTGCCGCACGAGATGAGCAACTCCTGGCCGCTCGAAGCGCTTAAAAGCCAGGCGGTGGCCGCCCGCACTTACGCGGTGCGGTACATGGGCAGCGGCACATACGACCTGCTGGACACCTCAGCCAGCCAGGTTTACCGGGGCTACAACCCTTCTTACACCAATGCGATACGGGCTGTAGACGAGACCGCCAAAAAGGTATTGGTGTCAAACGGCAGCCTTGTGGAGACATATTACTCGGCCTCCAACGGCGGCTATACCGATATCCCGCAGCATGTCTGGACCTCCAGCGCCACGCTGCTACCCTATCATGTCATACTGCCGGATCCATACGATACACAGAATACCTGGAGCAACCAGGAGGTGCTGATATTACCCAAAACGTTGGGGAAAGAGAGCGATATCGCCTACAAGGTGATGAAGGATGGGTCGATGGTGGCAGGAAGTACGACGCTGAGCGCCAACATGACACGCTATCTGAAGATGACAGCTCTGCCTGCGGTGAAAGCAAAAGGGTATATGGCTGATGTGACATCGGACATACAGATTATAGGGTTTGACAGGTTGCTGGCGCACACCTACGAGGGCAACCACGGTCTGAAGGATTACACCGGCAAATCCAGCTGCGTCTGTTTCTATAAAGCGGACGTAACCATGCGTGTAAAAGCCAGCCGCAAGGCGACAGCGGATGAGAAGGAGCAGACAGGCTTATCATATATAGAGGAACCGGTCACCGTAACGTTTACTATCGATATGCATGAGCTGGACAATTCGAGCGGACTGTATCAGTCGTTTACCAACACCTCGCTCAGGCTGTTTGTGGTGGAAGAAACGTCCTCCAGCTGGAATCTGTATCACCGCCGTTACGGCCATGGGATCGGCCTGTCGCAGCGGGGCGCTCAGGAGCGGGCGAAAGCCGGGCAGACATATGCTCAGATACTGACATTCTATTATCCGAATACGACATTTGAGACACTCAATATTTCACCCCCCGGTTTGGAGGCCCCTGCGGTTCAGGGGGAAACAAACGCGACAATAATCAACTGCGCCAACTATGTGAACATACGCAGCACGCCGGATACCAAGTACGCGGCTATTGGCAAGGGTTTTGCCGGGTCGCGGATACTGGTGACACAGGCGGACGTGGTGGAGGGCTGGCATAAAATCGACTTCGGCGGCGTCGTGGCTTACATCAGCGCGGAGTTTGTGAAGATCGACGAGCTGCAGGCCAATGCGCTGGTCATCAACTGCGTGAATTCTGTCAATGTGCGCAGCACGGCCAGTACACAGTATGCCGCTATCGGCAGTGTGGCAGCAGGGGCACGCATTACGGTGACACAGGCCAATGCAGCGGAGGGCTGGCACAAGATCAGCTACGGCGGTACAACGGCGTATATATACGCGTATTATGTGCTGTTGGATGAGCAGGCTGCGACGCCCACGCCCACGCCCACGCCGACAGCGACTGTGACCCCAACGCCGACAGCAACTGCGACACCAACGGCAACGCCGGTTGTAACGCCGACGCCATCGGTAACCGTTACACCCACTCCCACGCCTGAGGTAACGCCCGCGCCGGCACCGACGGCTACCGCGACGCCTGCGCCCACGCAGACGTTGACACCGACGCCGTCGCCGACAACATGCCCGCCGCCCACGCCAACGGGTGGTACGCTGCAGATCAAGCAGACTGGTAAGGTATCGGTGAATGAGCTCAACATCCGCAGCGGGCCGGGCACGAGTAACAGCATTTTGGGCGGCTTCGGCAAAAACGATATCGTTTTGATTGTGCAGGCCGGCGGCAAGGGCGGTTGGCATCAAATACTGTACAGCGGCAAGGCGGCTTGGGTGTTTGCGGATTACGTGGATATAAGCAAGCCCACGGTCGGCACCATTACCGCGTCGGTGCTCAATGTGCGCAAGGGGCCGGGAACCACGAACGGCATATTGGGTACGCTGAAAAAGGGCGATAAGGTGGAGATCATCCAGCTGAACGCCGCGCAGGATTGGTATAAGATCATTTATAACGGCATGGAAGGCTATGTGCACGCGAGCTATCTGACGATTAGTGGAACACAGGCTCCGGCGCCTGGGCCGACACCCGACGCCCAATACGCGACAGTGAATGCATCCAAGCTCAATTTCAGGAAGGGTGCGGATTTAAACAGCGCCGTCATCAAAACGTTGTCCCGCGGGGACACGGTGCAGGTGCTGGAGCAGGGTAAGGAATGGCACAAGGTTAAATACGGTGGCGTGACCGGCTATATGTATACGCAGTATCTTAAGATGACGACCGGCACATACGGGCAAGTGAACGCGAGCGTGCTCAACGTGCGCAGCGGATCTTCTACCTCTACCTCAGTTTTGAGTAAGCTCTCCAGGGGAGATGTGGTAGAGATACTCGCAAAGGGAACGGAATGGCATAAGATCCGTTACAAGTCTTCCACTGCGTATGTTTATGCGGCATATATTAAGATCACGTAAAGTCAAGTCAAAAAAGGAGCGTAAGTGTGTGCTCTTTTTTTATACAAAAAGGGTTGTCAAGAGAGGTTATCCACAAACTTAAAATTTTCCAGATACAGCCTGACTGACAGCTGAGAGAGGCATTTCTATGTGGTTATCCACTGCTTTAAGATAGTTATCCACCGGGAATGGTGGATAACTCAGTATTTCCAGCCACCGAATATGGCATGTATAAAAATACATTTTTACGCCTTCAGCCGCTGAAAAGCAATAAAACATACTTTGAAAATCGCGGCTTTTTCGTTGATGCGGGAGAGCAGCTAAGGGGTAAAACAGCCGCCTCCGCCTCGCGACAAACGCTTGCGTGACAACAGTGGAGAATAAAGAGGGGTATGCTCACTAAGCGGGGGGATTCCTCACAGTCTCGGAATGACACAAAAACAAAGGCCGATGCGTTTCTGCATCGGCCTTGCTCATGTTGTTCAATTCGTTTGATTCTACAGCTTTTTCACGCTCATCATGGCCTTCTCGCCGTTAATGTCCCATTCCTTCTCGTAGCCCGAGAGGGTGTCGGCGATCTCGTCGGCCAGCACTTCGGAACCGATCTCCCCGGCGTTGCGCGAGACCACCCCGGCCAGTTTGTCGTTGTCCGTGAGAGCGAAGCGAATATGGTCCATCACCTCGAAGCCGGCCTCCTTGCGCATCGTCTGTATCTTGGAGATCAGCTCGCGCACATAGCCTTCTTCGATCAGCGCGTCGGTCAGCGTGGTTTCGAGAATCGCGCTCACGCCGCCGTCGCTCTCCACCACGAAACCTTCCTTCTGCTTGGGTTCGATCAGCAGGTCTTCCTCGGTTAGCACAACTTCAGTACCGTTGGCGCCGAAGCTGTATGTGCCACCGCCGCGCACTGCGTTCACGATGGCAATGCCGTCGCCGCCCTCTGCGAGGTGTTCGCGGATAACGTTCAGCAGCTTGCCGTATTTGGGCCCCAGCGTTTTGAGCTGCGGCTTGATGTTGTACGCGATGTATTGGGTGACGTCCGCGCCGAACGACACCTTCTTGATGTTCAGTTCGCCCGCGATCAGCTCGGTGAACATGTCGCCCGGGTCATCCACGCCGCCCACGTACATGTTGGCGATGGGCTGGCGGTTCTTGATGACGGCGGTGTTGCGCGCGCTGCGGCCCAGCACTACCACCTTGAGCACGGTGTCCATGCCCGCCTCCAGCGCCTTGTCGATCAGCGACTCGTCGACCACGGGGAAGTCGGTGAGGTGTACGCTGATGGGTGCGTTTTTGTCCACGCTGCGCACAAGGTTCTGGTATATCGTCTCCGTCATGAACGGGATGAACGGTGCGGCCACGCGGCACAGCGTCTCCAGCACGGTGTACAGCGTCAGGAATGCGTCCGCCTTGTCCTCCTCCATGCCGGAAGCCCAGAAGCGGTTGCGACAGCGGCGGACATACCAGTTGGATAGATCGTCCACGAACTTATCCAGCTCGCGCGCGGGCTCGGTGATGCGGTAGTTGTCCAGATGACGGCCCACCGTCTGCACCAGCGTATGCAGGCGCGAGAGTATCCATTTGTCCATCACGTTATTGAGCGACAGCGTGTGCCTTGTCGGATCGAAGTCGTCGATATCGGCATACAGTATGTAGAACGCGTACGTATTCCACAGCGTGCCCATGAACTTGCGCTGCGCCTCGGACACTGCGTCGTCGTAGAAGCGGCTTGGCAGCCACGGTGCGCTGCCCACGTAGAAGTACCAGCGCACCGCGTCGGCGCCCTGCTTATCCAGCACGGCCCACGGGTCCACCACATTGCCCTTGTGCTTGCTCATCTTCTGGCCGTCCTTGTCCTGCACGTGGCCCAGCACGATGCAGTTCTCGAACGGGTTGCGCTCGAACACCAGCGTGCCGATGGCGAGCAGCGTATAGAACCAGCCGCGCGTCTGGTCCACCGCTTCGCTGATGAAGTCGGCGGGGAAGCGACGCTCAAACTCTTCCTTGTTTTCAAAGGGGTAGTGCCACTGCGCGAACGGCATTGCGCCCGAGTCGTACCAGCAGTCGATGACCTCACTGACGCGCTTCATCTGCCCGCCGCACTTGGGGCAGTCCAATGTGACCACGTCGATGAACGGCTTGTGCAGCTCAATATCTGCGGGCACGTTATGTCCCAACTCCTGCAGCTCCGCAATGGAGCCGATGACGTGCACGTGGCCGCAGCCGCACGTCCAGACGGGCAGCGGCGTGCCCCAGTAACGCTCGCGCGAGAGGCCCCAGTCGATCACGTTCTCAAGGAAGTTGCCCATGCGGCCTTCCTTGATGTTGTCCGGCAGCCAGCCCACGGCACGGTTGTTCTGCATCAGCAGGTCACGCACGGCTGTCATGCGGATGAACCACGTGCTGCGGGCGTAGTAGAGCAGCGGTGTGTCACAGCGCCAGCAGAACGGGTAGCTGTGCGCGTATTTCTGCGTGTTCAGCAGCAAGCCGCGCTCCTTGAGGTTCGCGATGATCTTGGGATCTGCGTCTTTGACGAATACGCCGTCCCACGGCGTGCCGCCCTTGAACCGGCCCTGTTCGTTCACCATCTGCACAAAGGGCAGGTCGTAATTACGGCCCACGCGCGCGTCGTCTTCACCGAATGCGGGCGCGTTGTGCACCACGCCGGTGCCGTCCGTCAGCGTGACGTAGTCGTCCACCGTCACGTAATAGGCTTTTTTATCCGCCGTACCGAAATCGAACAGCGGCTCGTACTCCTTGTACTCCAGCTCCTTGCCGGTATATTGCTCAACGATCTTGGCGTCCGTGCCCAGCACCGCTTCCACCAGCGCGCCCGCCATGATGAAGTATTCACCGCCCATTTCCGCCTTCACGTACTGCTGGCGCGGATGCACGCATAGCGCGACGTTGGACGGCAGCGTCCAGGGCGTCGTCGTCCAGGCGAGTATGTAGGTGTTTTCTTCGCCCTTCGCCTTGAACTTGACGAATACCGATTCTTCCTCGACGTCCTTGTACCCTTGAGCCACTTCGTGGGAGGACAGCGCCGTTCCGCAGCGCGGACAATAGGGGACCACCTTATGTCCCTTGTAGAGCAGCCCTTTCTCGTGGATCTGCTTCAGTGACCACCAGACGGACTCGATGTAGTTGTTCTCGTAGGTGATATACGGGTGCTCCATGTCCGCCCAGAAGCCGACGCGCTCGCTCATGCGCTCCCACTCGCCCTTATACTTCCAGACGCTCTTCTTGCACTCCGCGATGAACGGCTCCACGCCGTACTGCTCGATCTGCTCCTTGCCGTCCAGGCCCAGCAGCTTCTCGACCTCCAGCTCCACCGGCAGACCGTGCGTGTCCCAGCCGGCCTTGCGCAGCACGTCATAACCCTGCATCGTGCGGTAGCGCGGAATCAGGTCCTTAATGCAGCGCGTCAGTATATGGCCGATATGCGGCTTGCCGTTGGCCGTGGGCGGCCCGTCGTAAAACGTATACGGCTTATTGCCGCTGTTTTTCTCCGTCGTCTTCTCGAATATACGGTTCTCTTTCCAGAACTCCAGAACTTTAAGCTCTCTGTCTCTGAAATTGAGGTCTTTGTCCACCTGTTTGTACAGCATTTCTCTCTCCTTGTTAGGGCTCTTACAAGCCTTATAAATAAAAAAGCGCCCTGCCCGCCTGGGGCAAAAGACGCACGTCTTCCACGGTACCACCCAAAGCATGCCCTCCCAAAGAGTGGGCATATCTTTTGCGCGCTGTAACGGGCGCGAAACGTCCCGGCTTACTCAATACTCTTTTTGGGCCGGAAGGCTGGCAAGTGATGACGAATCTGCCGCTGTGGTCGGGGCTTGCACCGTCTCCCCGCTCGCTGCGCCGCGCGCCGCAAATCGCCGTGTCCTGCGTCAAAGCCATCAAAATCTACGTTTTCCTATTATAAGCGCAAAAAATAAGTTTGTAAAGAACAAGCTTTTGCATCGCAATGTGTTTCCGTTCCACGAAAAGTCAGGCTTTCATGTTACGCTGTACGACGCCGGCTGGCGGTCATACTGGCACCGGCGTAATGCGGAAAAACAGTACGTAATACATGGCCTCATGCTTTAAAGCAACATTTCCGTCATGATGTATGAGCAGGCAGTAATTGCCCGCTTTGTCCGGCGGGCTTGAGGAGATGAGCGACGCGTAATCCGGCGGGCAGCTGCCATCATCCGTGTCCAGCGAGACCCAGAAAACCTCGTCGGTATCCTCCAACCCCTGTATGCCGATGTCGGAGGCGAGTTGCACCTCCACCGCCGAACGGTAGCTATTGTTATTCCTCCAGACAGCCTCAAGGCCGATGAGTTCACTGAGCAGGAAGGGATGAAGCTCCGCTTTATGTCCGTTTGCGCGGACGCTGAGCGGGTCTGTGCCGAGAATATCATTCAGGGTGACTATGGTATCGTTACTGCGCATTGGTGCATACGAGTAAACCGTCCATATCTCGTTGGGCTGGCCTGCCCAGACATTTTGCATGACGGTGCCCGGCACGGTGTAGTCAAATAGCTCGGAACGCCAGTCACCATATAGCGCCCCGTCATCGCTGTAAAACTCGACATCCTTGACCCAAGTCTGGCCATCGGCTACAAGTATGTAACCATCTGTAATCACAATACCATCCGCCCAGCCCCTTTTTTCTGATATGAAGGGTATATTGGGAAAGATCTGGGTTGCGGTCTGCCCGTCGGCGAACTCTGCGGTCACATGGTCCAGCATGATGACGCCATTATCCCAGCCGATCGATGTGCCGTAAGCGATGGTATGGTCTTTGAACAGTGTGAAGTTGAGACTCCAGCATTCGCTGTATTCGGTGCGATAGATGATGCTGCCATTTTCGATATAGTAAAGTTCGGTGTAATCTTCACCGTCAACCAGTATATGTCCGCAGATCAGCGCACCCTGCTCGAAGGGGACGGCGGCATTTAGTATGAATTGTTCCGGACCAGACAGGGCGAGGCGGTCATCCGCACCTTCCTGCAAGGATAGTTCCGTGTTCAGCGCTTTCGCAAACGGCTCCAGGGCTGTCGCACTGGTTTCGTTGTTCGCGTAATCCTGAACGATAACATACTTTTCGGCATGGGTTTGAGGCAGAGCGATTTGGGCGGGCCGTTCTGAAGGTACGGGCAAGCCAAGGGAACCTGAGGGATCGGGTATAACGGAAGGTGCAGCAGACGCTGAAGGAACGGCGGCATCATGCGGCGTGCAGCCAGTCATAATACTACCAAATAAAACAAAAGCCAGTGCAAGGAAAACACATCTCTTCAAAGGTATTACCTCCAAAACACGTATCCAATACCACCAGCCCAATATATATGGAAATATAATAATACAATTCCAGATATCGCGTCAATAAAAAAGCCCTTCCAGTTTGAAAGGGCTTTTGACGATGCATGCATGTTAAACCTATTATTCAATTTCCGTAGGCGTGTACTCGAAATTCAGGTCCGCGCCGTCCGAAGTCTTGCCGGTGATGGTGGTGCCGTTGATGCTGTACCACTCGGCGCAGGCCTTCGGGAAGTCGGGAGCCTCGCTGCCGGTGAGCGCCGCGGGCTTGTCCATATCCGAAGAAATACCGATTGTGCCGTTCTCACCATCCACAGCGATCATGTAAACTGAGGTGGTACCATCATCGTTGAGGAAATAATACTGACCGACATAACCGAACGACGTTTTGTGGTATTCGGAATAGATGTCATCCGAACCATCGGTGCTGCCTGTGCAGACGAGCGCATCCGCCGCGGCATCGTATGTGCCGGAGAATACATATTTCTTGCCTTCTTCATCTGTATACGTGACAGAATAGGCGTTGCCGTTCTCAGTGTACTTTACGTCGGTGCCGCCCAGCATGGCAAGCCCCATCTGCACCGATTCCTGACCGAGGCCAAAGAAGCTAGCGGGAAGAATGGCCAGGTCGATCATGGCAACACCCATAAATGAGAGCACCGCCATGCCGGCATCAGCATTGCTGGACAAGCCGTCAGTGAGCTTTGTGATGACGGCGTTTTTAGCTTCCATATATGCGGTATAGGATTCCGAGGCAGTACCGCCGGACACAGCGCCACCATTGTCCGCGGGAACATCAGCAGGCTCATCAGCGGGTTCATCGGCAGGTGTATCCGGAGATTCTTCAACTGCCACGTTATCGTCAGCAGGAAGCAGGTCGGCAGCATTCTGGGCAGGCCCGCAGCCCGCGAATAATACGGACAGCATCAGCACGGCTAGCAGCAGTGGCACTATTTTCTTCATGGTTATCCTCCAATTAGTTTTCTTGCGTTTGACAATCACAAACTAATGTGATTTTAAGATATTACCATAACCATATGGAAAAATACAACAAAGAATTTAGGTACTGCCTTATGCAAATAAACATGCATTAAAGGATTGCCTTTCTAAAAATATTGTGATATTATTCACATAGGATGCGGCGCAAGATGCGTTCTGCGCTCTGTCGCTTCAACTAAATAGACATGATCTGACGATACAGACTTAATGAGTCTTAGTCGAAAGGCAAGTTGTGTACATAATTGGCTGTTGCTGATGGTGTTAATATCGACCTGCCTTATCAAGGCAGGTTTTTTGTATACGAAAACCCCGCGTTAGACGCGGGGTTCGGTAAAGCTTATAGCGATGAGGCAGGACAGAAAAACTCCTTTTGATT
>JAEWWC010000054.1 GCA_023396555.1 Bacillota bacterium | reverse complement strand
GAGCTGTACCGGGAAATGGTGTTCAAATACCACAAGCGGCTGTACGGCTTCATCAAAAGCAAGACTAAGGCCAAGATTTTCATGCACAGCTGCGGCAGTGTCTACGACCTGCTGCCCGACCTGATAGAAGCCGGGGTGGACATCTTGAACCCCGTGCAGATCGCCGCGAAGAATATGGAGCCGGAAAGGCTGAAAGCGGAATTCGGAGACGCGCTCTGCTTCTGGGGCGGCATCGATACGCAGTATGTGCTGCCGCGCGGCAGCCGTCAGGAGATCGAAGACCTCGTCAAGCGGCTGGTGGATGTGCTGGGCAAGGATGGCGGCTACGTGCTGGCGCCGGGCCACAACATACAAAACCATGTGGAGCCGTGGCGGATACGGGCGATGATCGACGCCATGAAGAGCTGTCAATAACGGAGGAATCAAATGAAGAAGATTTGCGTGCTGGGAAGCATCAACATAGATCTGGTGGCTCAGACGCCGTCATTTCCTGAGCCGGGCCAGACGATTCTGGGGGAACAGTTTCATACGTTCCCGGGCGGCAAAGGTGCCAATCAGGCGGTGGCAGCAGGCCGTTTGGGCGCGGATGTGACATTTTTAGGCAAGGTGGGCAGTGATGCGTTCGGCGATATGGCGCTCAGTGCGCTGCGGGATGCCAACGTGGACACGTCCTTCATACAGAAGGAGGAGACAAGCACGGGCGTGGCGGTGATCACGGTGAACAGGCAGGCGGAAAACACCATTGTGTATGTGCCCGGCGCGAACGGCCTCGTGGATGTGCTGTATGTCAACCGTAGCAAGCGGGCGATCGACGAGGCGGATATACTGATGATTCAGCTGGAGGTACCGCTGGAGACGGTGGAATGGGCGGCGGCTTACGCGGCGGAGCGTGGCAAGATGGTGATACTCGATCCCGCGCCGGCGGCCCAGCTGCCTCAAAGGCTGATCAAATGCAGTAATATCATCACGCCCAACGAGACAGAGCTTCAGATCATCTCGGGCAGGAACGTCCGAAGTGAAGCGGAAGCCATGCAAGCGGCCGGGGTGCTGCTGGAGCAGGGGGCAGGCATGGTGGTGCACAAGTGCGGCGGGCGCGGGGCGTATCTGATTTCGCCTGAAGAAGCGGAGCTGGTGCCGGGGTTCAAGGTGACGGCGGTGGACACGACGGCGGCGGGCGATTCGTTCAACGCGGGGCTGGCGGTGTCTCTGGCAAACGGGAACAGCATACGGGAGAGCATCCGTTTTGCCAACGCCGTGGGCGCGATATCCGTCACAAAAATGGGTGCGCAAAGCGCGATGCCGACACTGGAAGAGGTATCGCAGTTAATCAACAAATAAACGGAGGTAGTTGTCAATGAAATTTTCATGCTGCATCGAAATGATATTCACCGAATACGATTTCATTTCGCGTATCCACAAGGCCAAAGAGGCCGGTTTTGACTGCGTTGAGTTCTGGTGCTGGCAGAACAAGGATATCGAAGCCATCAAGAAAGCACTGGATGAAACCGGCATGGAGGTCGGCGTATTTCAGGGTAACCTCGAAGGGCGCATGGTGGACCCGAAGGACCACGAAAAATATGTGGCGGGCGTGTTGCAGTCGATAGAGACCGCAAAGTATCTGGGCGCGAAGACGCTGTTTTTGATGTCCGACATTATGAAGGAGGACCGCAGCGTGCTGGAAACGCCTTATCCGCTGTCCTTCGATGAGAAGATGGAGAGCACCAGGGCGATGCTGCAGGCGCTTATCCCTGTCGCTTCTGAAACCGGTTTCACGTTTGTGATCGAACCGCTCAACACCAAGGTGGACCACCGGGGATACTCGCTGTGCAACAGCGAACCGGCGTTTCAGCTGATCCGCGAGGTGGGCGATCCGCACATGCGTGTGCTCTACGACGCCTACCACATGCAGATCATGGAGGGCAACATCATCGAGACGATGAAGAGCGGCATCGACACCATCGGATACTTCCATGTGGCTGATGTGCCGGGGCGTTTTGAACCGGGCACGGGCGAGCTCAACTATGCCAACATCATCCGGGAGCTGCGTGACGCGGGCTATAACGGCAATGTGGGCTTTGAGTTTACACCCAAAAACGGCAGCAGCGAAGAAGTGGTCAAAAAGGTATTTGAAACGATAAAAGCAGAGCTTTAAGTCAAGAAACGGGAGGAGAAAGTCTATGAACTCAAAACAGAAGGTGAAGATGTATCAGGATATGCTGCGGCTCAGACGGTTTGAAGAAAACGTCAAGGATCTGTTCGCGGCAAACAAGCTGCCCGGATTTGTGCATTTGTACATCGGCGAGGAAGCGATCGCCGTGGGCGCGTGCACAGCCATCAAACATGACGACTATCTGACATCCACGCACCGCGGCCACGGCCATGTTCTGGCGAAGGGTGCAGATCCGGGCAAGATGTTCGCGGAGCTGTACGGCAAGATCACCGGCTACAATAAAGCCAAGGGCGGTTCGATGCATCTGGCAGCCCCAGAGCTCGGCATACTTGGCGCCAACGGCATCGTGGGCGGAGGCATTCCGCTGGCGACCGGCGCGGCCATGACGGCCAGACTGACCAAGAGCGGCCGCGTGGCCTTAAGCTTCTTTGGAGACGCCGGTTCGAGCCAGGGAACATTCCATGAGTCCGTCAACATTGCGGCGGCTTATGATCTGCCCTGCATCTATATTTGCGAAAACAATATGTACGGCGGCGGCGTCAAGCAGTATTTTGACGGCGTTTATGTCAACGAGGGTATGGACTATCCGCGCAAGGTCAAGGATGTGGCGGACAGGGCCAAGGGTTACGACATTCCCGGCTATGTGGTGGACGGCAACGATGTGGAAGCCGTGTTTAACGCCGTCAAAAAAGCGGCGGACCGTGCCCGTGCCGGAAAAGGCCCGACGCTGATCGAGTGCAAGACCTACCG
>JAEWWC010000033.1 GCA_023396555.1 Bacillota bacterium | reverse complement strand
CGCCTCCCGCAATCACTGCTATCACTAAAAAAGTCGCAATTAGTTTCGCCGATATTTTCATGTTTCTGAACCACTTCATTGTGCCTCTCCCTTTCTTAGATACAAAATTTATTTTTAAATTAATTTTCTTTTTTACTGTCTTTAGACTCTTTACGCACTTTGCGAGACTGTCTTTACGGCAGATATTTCGATATCATTCGATTCTTCAACTGTGAACAGCTGGTCGCAGTCCAGCAACAGCTTGACCTGCCCGTCCACCTTGCCGATGCCGCTTAAGTATCGCTTTCCCGCCCCGGCCCATGCGCTGGGCGGCGGTACGATGTCTCCATCGCCCATCGTCAGCACTTCGGCTACCTGGTCCACGATAAGCCCCACCGAAAAACTCGCTGTCTCAATCACGATAATACACGTCCTGTCCGTATACGCCACAGACGGCTTCTTGAACTTCAGCCGCATGTCGATCACGGGAATGATCTTGCCGCGCAGGTTGATGATACCCTTGATGTAATCCGGCGCCTCCGGGATAGCATTCACAGGCTGCATGCCAATGATCTCCGTCACGTATCGGATCCCGATACCAAAGATCTCTTCTCCCAGTGCAAACGTCAGGTAACGCCCGCGCATTGTGTCCGTTTCGTTTGTCATGAGTTCTTCTTCCAACATGTTCTGCATTCTCCTTTGCTCTTTCCCCAAAATGTGTTCATCTCCCTATTCATAATCATTTTTATTAATCTACAACATCTTAATCGTAATTATTATTAACAAACTTGAGTTAAGAGTAGAAATATATTAACGACCGTACGTTCGTTCGTTAATATTTATCGAAATGAAATTTCAATTTCTTTAGTATTTTATTCCAAGAAGTGATGTTATTTTTTATACCTGAAAAAAGCTTTTAGCTCCATCCCAAAAAGTGATCCAAACTTTTCGCAAAGATTCCTGATCATATCCCATGACCAACATCCAGTCCAGATAACTCTGCAGCATCAGCATGTAGGATATAAAGAACGATTTGAACACATTCATGTCTGCCAGCTCCGCGAAGGATCTTTTTAAACCCTCGTAAAGCGCGTCCCGAAGCCCGCTGTCAAAGTGCCAGTCCGGCACCTCTTTGTCAAAAATCTTCTGACCGCTGCCAAAATAGATGAATGTTCTCTTCCAAAGCAGCAGGCGCTCCTTATCGGAGAAAATAGAGACGCAGCTTTCAAAAAGCCCATGGAGCATTTCCTCTGCCGGCTTGTCCTTAAGCAGATGATAAGCAGCGGATATCTCTGCCATGATCTTCTTTTGCTCCTCATGCAATATCGTCAGATAGAGTTCCTCCTTACTGCCGAAATGAGAATAGAGAGACTGCTTTTTCAAGCCTACTGCTTTGGCAATATCCTGCATAGTTGTCCCTTCATATCCGCAGTGAGCAAAGCAGTAATATGCCGATTCCTTGATTTCTTCTTTTGTTGCCATCGGTCAACCCCTTCCTGTTATCGTATCCTATTTATAACAATAATCCATGGAATTAAGCAAAGCAACTTATCAGGAAGATAAATTAATAGGTATGTAACTTATTTTCTATATTGTATTAATATTTTCATATTTACATATAATAATCCCCAAAAAGAGAAAAGGCTCCTTGCCGTTCAATATGGCAAAAAACCTGATTCAGCATTTATTCCTGTCAATGGCCGTTTGTCAGTGCAATGTCCTTCTCCCTGATGCCGACTTTGCAAACCCGCTGTAACCCTGCCTGAGGAACATTGTGTATCCAATCAGGCATACACATGTTTATTCGGAACAATTTGCATGGAACTTGAGCCAATGCGCGTGGAAAAAAAACCTTCCGCAGGTACAACATCGACGGAAGGTAAAAAAGTAATATTTATTCAGTGTCTTCAATATTTTCCGAAGCCGCCATCCGAGAATTCAGGCGGCAGCAACGCTGGCGCAGCCGGTGCCTGGATCTGTTCAATGGCCTCCGGCGCACTGATCTCGCTCTCGTGCCGGATGATAAACTGACCCACCTTGCTCTTGAGCATCTCGGCCTGGCTGGACAGCTCCTCCGCCGCAGCCGCCGTCTCCTCGGACGTTGCCGAGTTGGTCTGCACCACCTGTGACATCTGCTCGATGCCGCGGTCCACCTGCGCAATGGCCGTAGCCTGCTCGCCCGATGCCGATGCGATCTCGCTCACCAGCTCTGCCGCCTTCTGCACGCCCTCTACGATGGAGCCCAGCGCAGCCGCTGTCTCGTCCGCGATTCTCGTGCCGGCCCCCGTCTTCTGTATCGACCCTTCGATCAGTCCCGTTGTTTCCTTCGCCGCCGCCGCGCTGCGAGCCGCAAGGTTGCGCACCTCCTCCGCCACCACGGCAAAGCCCTTGCCATGTGCGCCCGCGCGGGCCGCCTCCACCGCCGCGTTCAGTGCCAGTATGTTGGTCTGGAAGGCGATGTCGTCGATCACCTTGATGATCTTCGAAATACTGCGCGACGCCTCGCTGATCTCATCCATCGCCTGCTGCATCGTCTGCATGCGCTCGTTGCCGCGCGCCGCATCGTCCGCAGCCAAGGTTGTCAGCTCGTTGGCCTGGTTTGCGCTCATTGCGTTCTGTCGCGTCTGTTCCGCGATCCGGCTGACGGAATCGGTCAGCTGCTCGATAGCGCTGGACTGCTCCGTCGCGCCCTGCGATATCTGCTGGCTGCCGTCCGACACCTGCCGCGTGCCCGCCGCCACCTGATCCGCCGCCACGCCGATATCGGCCAGCACGCTGTTCAGCGACTCCGCGATGTGGTTGATCGAGTCCTTCAGCACCACAAAGTCACCTTTGAATTCGGAATCGATGGATACCGTAAGATCGCCGCCCGCCATCTCACCCAATGCTCGTGATATTTCTGCCATATAAGCGCCGAACGATTCGACGGCCCGTCTGAAGTTGTCATTGATCTCGGTGAAATTCCGCTTCTCGTTTTCGGTGTACTGGTCTCCTTCCGCCACATCGAACGTCATCGTGAGATGCCCGTCCGCCAGCTTCTTCAGGTTAGCGGCGATCTTTTCTACCTCCACCCGGCTGTATTCAGCGCTCCTCACCCGGGCGGTAATGTCCTGAACCACCTCGATGTGACCTATTCTTTTGCCCTTCGGGTCTGTGATATACGACGTATCCACCTGAAAATCCATGCCCGTCTGTTTGAACCGCGTCTGCAGGTCGCCGTTCCTGAGCCGCGCGATGCCGCAGCGTTCTGTGTTGCAGATGTCCGCGTTCCAGTTGTCGCACTGCTTTCCGAGCACATCCTTTCGTTTGATCCCCAGCATGTCCTCCACCGGCTTGTTGATGAATGTCCAGTTCATTTTCATATCCGTCACGGAGATGGGGAACGGAATGGAATCCAGCAGGCTTTCATACCAATATACCTTGCGGGATATGCTGCGGGACAGCAGCAGGCTGAACACGACAGCGATGACCACCGCCGCCACCACAATGCCGATCATAATGACAATCACCATGCTCTGGGAAGAGGACTGGCTGGAAAGTAGCCCCGCGGCCTCGCTGACCTTCTCCGCCATCGCCGCACCTATTGCGTCGGTAGCCCCTCTTTGCGCTGAATTATACTCCTCAGACTTGAGCAGCATATACGCCTTCTGGAAACTGCCGTCAATGCCCAGCTGCAGCACCTTGTCCCGCGCCTGTCTGAACTCTTCAATCTCTCCGGACATATTCTGATATCCGGTCTTATCTTCACATGTCGCCCCATACCGCCCCAGATAATCCATCATGACCACATCGGATTCCTGAATGGAACTGCTTGTCCGTTCCACCTGAACATTGTTCTCATCGATGGAAATATCCTTTAGCAGCATGCTCTGCTTTTGGAACTCACCGAGAACGAAGCCAAGATATCCTTGGGCGTTGCCATAGTTCTCAAACAGTCTTTCGCTGGTACCGCTGATGCCCGACACAGTGATGATGCCCAGCACGCCCACGCCTGCCGCGATCAGTACGATAACCGCGAACGCCAGCTTCAGGCTGGTCGCGATAGACGTTTTCCCCCTCTTCTTCATGATCCATCCTCCTTAACGGTATGCGATTTAATATGAATGAATCGGCCCGAACCGGCCCGAAAATCCTATGCAAATTCATTAACAATTTCCACGGAATATGTTACTGCTTTCTCTGTCATTATATCGGTAATTCTGGCTGCAATCTTAACAGGAATTTTCCATGATAAAAGTTATAACTGCGAAGTGATTTGTGTTTTCGGCGCAGCAAAAAAACGGCGGCCCCTCCTGCATTCGCTGTCGGGGACCGCCGTTTAAAGATCTGTTCTTGGTTAGTATTTACCAAAATCACCGTCTGTAAGATCGATGCGGGGCACCTCGGACGCATGTAAAGCCGGTTTTCCAGGATGCCCATACACAGGCTGTGCCGTCACGCTGTCACGGATATTGAACCTGCCCACCATACCTTTGAGCATCTCGGCCTGGCTGGACAGTTCCTCCGCCGCCGCTGCCGTCTCCTCGGACGTCGCCGAGTTGGTCTGAACGACTATGGACATCTGTTCGATGCCGCGGTCCACCTGCGCGATGGCCGTCGCCTGTTGGCCCGACGCCGCCGCGATCTCACCGACCAGCTCCGCCGCCTTGTCCACGCCATCCACGATGACGGAAAGCGCCTTCGCCGTTTCGTCCGCGATCTTCGTGCCTGCTTCCGTCTTCTGCATAGACCCTTCGATCAGCTCCGTCGTCTCCTTGGCCGCCGCCGCGCTCCGAGCTGCGAGGTTCCGCACTTCCTCCGCAACCACCGCAAAGCCCTTGCCGTGCGCGCCCGCCCGCGCTGCCTCCACCGCCGCGTTCAGCGCCAGTATGTTGGTCTGGAACGCTATGTCGTCGATCACCTTGATGATTTTGGATATGTTTCGCGACGCCTCGCCCATCTCTTCCATCGCCTGCTGCATCGCCTGCATCCGCTCGTTGCCGCTTGCCGCTTCAGCCGCCGCCGTTGTCGTCAGTTCGTTGGCCTTGCTCGCGCTCATGGCGTTCTGCCGCGTTTGTTCGGCAATTTCCGATACCGACGCCGTCAGCTCCTCTATCGCGCTGGCCTGTTCGGTGGCCCCTTGCGATATCTCCTGGCTGCCGTCCGACACTTGCCGCGTGCCCGCCGCCACCTGATCCGCCGCGATGTTGATCTCACTCAGCACGCCGTTGAGCGACGCCGCGATGTGGTTGATGGATTCCTTCAGGGCGACAAACTCACCCCGGTATTCGGCTTCGATGCCCACATCCATATTGCCCTGTGCCATCTCGCCCAGCACCTGTGATATTTCCCCAATGTAATGTCTGATCTCCTGCAGAGCCCCGCACAGATTCTTCGCGATCTCGCTGAACAGGTCGCGCAGCTTTGCGGTATCAGCATCTGCGTCCGCGACTGTGATATCGCAGACCAGCTCGCCCCGGGACAGCCTCTGCAGCGTCACCAGCAGCTTATCCACCTCGGCAGCCTGATACTGCGCCTGCTTTTCCGATACCAGACGCGCTGCCTCAATGGTTCGGAACGCGCCGCGCACCTCATTGTCGAGTATGCCGGCCAACTGCCCCACCTCGTCGTTGGATTTGACAGGCGCGGCCTTCTCCAGATCACCCTCGGCCAGCGCTTTGGCCAGTTCCGCCGACGCCTTGATAGGCTTCACGATGCGTCCGGCGATCAGGAAGGTCAGTATAGCCACAACCAGCAGGCTGGCAACCACGATTACGATGATAGTCAGCGTCAGGTTGTTGACCGGCGCCATCATCTCCGCTTCCGAGATGGAATACGCCATCGACCAGTTCGGTGTGTCAGGTATGGGCGCATAGATAGCCACATACTGTTCGCCGTTCTTGCTGTAATTGTCCATGCCTTCTTTTCCGGCAATCATGTTCTTTCCAACAACATCCAATCCATCAAAACCGCTCTTCCCGGCGTCGAGCGCATTAAGCTTCAGCCTGACATCCTCGTTCGGGTGTGCGATGACAAGACCGGTGTTGTCAGCGATCCAAGGATAACCCACTTCACCGATCTTAATATCAGTGATCACCTGATTGAACGTATCCAGCAATATGGTAGCCGCAACCACACCGATCTTCTCCCCCGAAGCATTGTTGACCACATGCGCCACCACAAATATCGTTTTGCCCGTCGCGCGGGATTCAACGGGGTTGCTGATGGCATATTCCTGGCCGCCGTTCACGATCTCCTGAAAGTAAGCCCGGTCGGCTATCGTTCCCGTATCTCCCAGCGACGTATAATAATTGCCCTCGATATCCGAATACAGCATCATTTCAAAGTCCGGCCTCAGGCTGCTCTGCCTGCTTTCGAGATCGGCCCTGATGGTATCGATATCCCCTGTCATGAACACGTTGCGGGATGACCATGTATCCATTTCATACACGATCCCCTTCATGAACTTTCCGATTTCATCAGCCCTGGCATTCACAACCTGTCTTGTCAGGCTGTCGTTGAGCGTTACCACCACACCGCTTACGTTGACGATGATAATAGCGCCCACAGTGATGAATATGACAGCCATCATCGCCAGAAAGTAGAGCAGCATCTTCGCTTTCAGCGACTTTTTCTTTACCGTTTCCCGATTCTTTTTTCTCCCCATCCCCATACATCTCCTTGTCTTTTGAATTGCCCATTTAATGCCGTCCGTCATGAGTAACGGCATTGGTTTTCTATATAATTCTAATCGTAATAATTCTTATTTACTGAACATGAAATTTAATTTTTTCCGTTTGAAACATATGGCAGTTTTATAAAAAGACGGCGGCCCTTTCGTCCAATTGCGAAAAGGCCGCCGTCTGTACTCTTACGCAGTTTTATCAGTATTTTCCGAAGTCACCGTCAGTAAGCTGAATCTGCGAATTATTAGCTGACGCTTTTTTGTTTTTGCCCTGGCTGACCGCTGCGATGCTCTTTACCGCCGTTCTGTCAGTATCGGCCAGCCGGAACTGCCCGACGAGGCCTTTGAGCATCTCGGCCTGACTGGACAGCTCCTGCGCCGCCGCTGCCGTCTCCTCGGACGTCGCCGAGTTGGTCTGCACCACCTGGCTCATCTGCTCGATGCCGCGATCCACCTGCGCGATTGCGCCCGCCTGCTCACCTGAAGCGGTGGCAATCTCACCAACCAGCTGCGCCGCCTTATCCACTCCGTCCACGATGGCGGACAGTGCATTCGCCGTGTCATTGGCAATGTTTGTGCCGGCCTCCGTCTTTTTGATCGAGCCTTCGATCAGCTCCGTGGTTTCCTTGGCTGCGCCCGCGCTGCGCGCCGCAAGGTTTCTCACTTCCTCCGCCACCACTGCGAAACCCTTGCCATGCACGCCCGCTCTGGCCGCTTCCACTGCCGCGTTCAGTGCCAATATATTGGTCTGGAACGCGATGTCGTCAATCACCTTGATGATCTTCGATATGCTGCTTGACGCCTCGCTGATCTCGTTCATGGCCTGCTGCATCGCCTTCATCCGTTCGTTGCCCTTCGCCGCCTCAGCAGCCGCCGCTATCGTCAGCTCGTTGGCCTGGTTCGCGCTTATCGCGTTCTGCCGCGTTTGTTCGGCAATCTGGCTGACGGACACCGTCAGTTCCTCAATCGCGCTGGCCTGTTCCGTCGCCCCTTGAGAAATCTCCTGGCTGCCGTCCGACACTTGCCGCGTACCCGCCGATACCTGCTCAGCCGCAATATCGATCTCCGCAAGCAGCTTTTTCAGAGATTCTGCCTGCTCTTCAGCCAGCCTTCCGGCTCCCTTGATGTCGGTCAGATCCGTCACCACTTCCAGTGCGCCGATCACTTCGCCGCTCTTGAATGCCGGCGTGCCGCCATACAGTATCTCCAGCGAAACGCCTTCGACAGGCTTGGCTATCGTTTCCCCTTCCTGATAGCTTCCGGTCTCCATGGCCCTGAAGCACGCGCACCGGGGCGTTTTGCAGTCTCCCGTTTTAAAGGCGTCGAAGCACTTGGTGCCTATAAGCTCCTGTTGCGTTTTTCCGACCAGTTCCGCCCCTTTTTTGTTTATATACTGAATGGTAAAGTTCTTGTCGATTCGCAAGACCGGAATCGGCAGTTTGTCAAAATCACTGATAAAGGTGGAAATGGTGTTGTTGAAGCCGTGGATGAGCCGCCCAAAATCACCCGGATGCCGGTTCGCATCTGCACGGCAGGTAAAGCAGCCCTCTTCCGCCGCATTGGCCAGCTTATCCACATCATCTATCATCGACGCAACCGTATTCTGCACCGCTTTGAACGACGAGGCCAATATGCCCACTTCATCTCTGGACTCACTGACTTTCATCTCGAAATCCGTCTGCCCGGCAGCCAGCTTGTTTGCCGCATCCGCCAGTTTCCCGATGGGCTTGCTGATTGCGCGGGAAATGAACAGGCCCAGCAGCACCGCCAGCACTACGCCCACCGCCATCAGGCCGATGGTCATAGTTTCCGCCATACGCGCAGTGTTCTGGGTGTCCAAATTCTCTGCCGCCGCGTGGGACAGCAGCTTTTCTTCCAGCGCGCTGATCGCATCCTGAACAGCCATGGCGGCGGCGTCCGTATCCGGACTTTCCAGCAGCGCATAGGCCCCAGAGGCATCGCCTGTCAGCGCAGCGTCCAGAACCTTTTGCCGCAACGGCACATAGGCACTGATACTCTGGTTAATTGTATTCAGCATCGTCTTGTGTTCAGGGGTATCCATCATCGGATCCAATTCACCCAGTGAATCCGCGATGGCGTCATCTTTGCTCTTCAGGTTCTCCACTTCGCTCTGCTTCCGCTCGTCATCGTCAATGAGTATGATGTCGCGTACAATAACGCGCGTCCTTTGGTAAAGCTGTGCGGCTTCGGACAGCTCCCCGATAGATACGGTATCTTTTTCGTACATGTTGCTGCTTTTTTCGTTGGCCGTTTTCAGGTTAAGCAACCCCATAACACCAACCACCGCTACCACCAGAGCCAGTATGAAAAAGCCCGTGATAATCTTCGTACCGATCTTCCAGTTCCTGTACCACTTCATAATATAACTCCTTTGTCTTTTTTATATCAGAAACTTTCCGACCGCAACCTTGCGCAGCCAACATCCTGCAGGGCTTTATCGCCATATCGATTATGACAATCATAGCCAACGCCATAATTGGAACTGCCGTTTGTTCGTAATTAGCATTCAGCACGACGCAAAACTTCTGATATACCTTTGTTCTTTCGAAAATGACCTAAATTTAAAATGCCAATATGTTTATCGTACTAACTTTACACAATCTTTACAGATAAATACCCCAAAAAGACTTTTCAAACCACAACGGGTTGTATTTTTCTGTTCATCTGAACATCCTTGAAAAACATCTGGAGTTTTTGGCGCAATGCTACGATATATACGATATACTGCGGTATGGATTCGCATAACAGAAAAGGACATTGTGAATGAACACATTTATAAAGATAGACATCAATATATTCGCACTGGTCATATGCGCCTGCATGTTTGTTTTCAATTTTCGCATGAGCGAGAAGAAACATCTGCAGAACCGGCTGTTCCGTTTGATTATAGTCGTCACCATGTTGTTGCTTGCGATGGAAAGCCTGTTCTTTTCTCTGAACGGCCAGGCGGGAGCAAATCTGCTGCTCAACATGAGCGCAGCCGCGATATATTCTCTGGTTCCGTTGCCATCCGTATTCTGGGCGCTCTATGCCAGCTACCAGCTTTATCACGACAGCAGGCGCCTCAAAACAGAGATCACGTTGCTGTCCATCCCCTTTGGCGTCAACGCGTTGCTGTCGTTTACCAGCCCGCTGACAGGGCTTATTTTCATGATCGGAAGCGACTATCTGCACCACCGAGGCCCGCTGCTTCTTCTTATGGTGGCGATTTCCCTGATCCCTCTGGCCTACACGGCCGTGCTTTATATACTGCAACGTAAAAATGTGACCGGTAAGGTTTTCCTGCCGATGATACTCTTCTCCGCCATTTTAGCAGCCGGCGCCGTGCTTCAGGTTGTGTTTGAGCCGTTTCCACTGTATTACGTGAGCCTGACGCTGGCGATATTCGTCATACACACCAGCGTTCAGAACAAGCAGTTTCATCTTGATCATTTGACGGGGTTGTATAACCGCCGCCAGTTGGACAGCCATATCATGGGCCGCATCAGCGCCTCGCGAAAAGGCAGCGATTTCTCCTGCATCATGCTGGATATAGACAATTTTAAGGAAATCAATGACTGCTACGGCCACATCGCAGGCGATGAAGCGCTCAAGGAAGCCTCCCGGATATTAAAAGCGAGCATCCGCAGCAGCGACTTTCTGGCCCGCTATGCCGGCGACGAGTTCGTAATTGTATTTGACATCAGCGATGAGCAAACGCTGCAAAAAACCATTGCCCGCATAAACGAAAACGCGGCGCAATTCAGCCGGCAGATGCTCTTCCCTTACAAGTTGAGCTTCAGCGTCGGGTACAACATCTACCGGCAAGGTTCCGGCATCACGCACGATGAGTTCATTGCAGGGGTAGATGCCAGAATGTACCGCGATAAGAACAATAAGAAAGCTGCCGCAGCCCGGGACAAATGCCGCCGGACCATCGCACAGATTAAAAACGGCAGTTACAGTGAGAAAACCGCCTCCAACGCAGGCTTATAACCGGCGGCACTATAAGCTTTTGACTGGCGTACCGAATTATATAGTTTAAAGGTTGCTTTTTGCTGCAGTTCCTGAGCAGAGAGAGAGATGGATGGATGTTTTTTTTACAATCGATCTGAATATTTTCTCCTTTATACTCTGCACCGGTATGATCATCATGAACCTGAAGCTGAGCGACAGGCACATGATTCAAAATCGGTTGTTCCGTTTGCTCATCATTATCACCATGTCATTGCTACTGCTGGAATCTGTTACCTGGGCGGTGAATGGCCTGCCGGGGGATTTGGCGCGTATCATCAACCACGCCACCAATACAATAGGCTTTATTATTGCACCGCTGCCCGCCGCCTTATGGACCTTTTACGCCAGTTTTCAACTTTTCCACAACATGCACCGCCTGAGAACAGAAATGCGTGTCCTGACTGTGCCCGTCGTTATCAACGCGGTGTTTGCCCTTTCTTCCCCCTTTACAGGGCTGCTTTATACGATCGATGCCGGCAACTTCTATCACCGCGGGCCGGTCATCGGAATTTTTATCACCATCTCACTGCTGCCCGTCGTATACACTGCTGCATCGTATATCGCAAACCGCAAGAAGATACCCCGTTCGATGTTCATACCGATGCTGCTGTTTGCTGTCCCTCCCATTTTGGGGGCGGTTTTTCAGGCGCTGCTGTACGGCATTTCGGTGATCTGGAGTTCCATCACGCTATCAATTTTCATCGTTCATACCGGCATCCAGAACAAGCAGTTCCATATGGACCACCTGACGGGCGTATATAATCGGCGCCAGCTGGACAGCCACTTAAACGGGCTGCTGCAAAGCCAACGAAAGCAGGCCAGATTATCCCGTCAGCAATTGCTCCGGTATGGCAATTTTGCCTGTATCATGCTGGATATCGACAATTTCAAGTCCATCAACGATAATTTCGGCCACCTGGCGGGCGACGAAGCCTTGAAAGATGCGGCTACGCTGTTGCAGTCATGCATCCGCAGCAGCGATTTTCTGGCCCGATACGCCGGCGATGAATTCGTGATACTGCTGGATACCGATCAGGAAGAAGCGGTACAACAGGCAATCAGACGTATTCACGACAAGGCCGAGAAGTTCAATACCGCCGGCAAGACACCCTACCGGCTGGATTTCAGCGCAGGCTATGAAATATGCTGCCGAGGCAGCGGCATCACGCGGGAGGAACTGATTTCCCGAGTGGATGCGCTGATGTACCAGGATAAAAACCGCCGACGGGTTTCTCCACCCGGCACGATTGAAGATGCACAGCCAGTTTATTAGGAGGGCGGCCCCAAAGTCGGAGAAGACGTCGGCTACGGCGGTATGGCTATGGACTATTATCTGAGAATTGATCTCAACGCAGCATCTGGCGATATGCGCCGTCATGTATATCGTCAATTCGCGCGCCAATGATAAGCATATGATACATAACCGCCTGTTCCGTGTGCTGATACTCATGACGGGGCTGATGCTGGTTTTGGAGGCGGGGTGCTGGTTGGTTGAAGGCCGGGCCGGGTCTTTGCCCTTTCTGCTGAATTATACGGGAGAAATGCTCATCTATCTCTTAACGCCTCTGCCGCCGCTGATCTGGGCGCTCTATGTCAATGTCCAGCTGCTGCACGACATACGTAAACTGAAACGGGCCGCCGTGATATTGTCCATACCCGTTGCCGTCAGCGCGCTGCTCACGCTTACATCGCCCTTCACCGGCGCGATGTTCACCATCAGCAGCGCCAACATTTATCAGCGTGGCTCGCTGTTTGCGGTGGTGCCGGTTGTTTCGTTCCTGCCCATCGTTTATTCGTTCATCCGGTGCATCATTTACCATAAACGGATTTCCCGTCAGGTATTCGCTCCGCTTTCACTGTTTACGCTGCCGCCTGTTATCGGCGCTGTGCTGCAGATCGCGTTCTACGGCACCACGCTGATATGGAGCAGCATTACGATCTCGATATTCATCGTGCACGCCAGTATCCAGAGCCGGCAGCATAACATCGATCACCTGACAGGCGTATTCAGCCGGCATCCGCTGGACAACGTGCTGAACGACCGCATTGCCTCCGCGCGTGCGGGCCATGCTTTTGCGTGCATCATGCTGGACATCGACAACTTCAAGCACATCAACGACACCTGCGGCCACGTCGTGGGCGACGAGGCTTTGAAGGACGCCGCGGCGATACTCCGCACCTGCATTCGCACGGGCGATTTCCTCGCGCGGTACGCCGGCGACGAATTCATTATCGTGATGGACGCCGCCGACCCCCACGCATACCGGCAGGTTCTGGACCGCATCCGGCAAGCCGCCGACGCGTTCAACCGCAGCAACGGCAAGCCATACGCCTTGGGCTTCAGCGCCGGCGCTGCGGAATATGAACCCGGGTCCGGCATGGACCGCAGCGTTTTCCTCGCCCATGTGGATGCCCTGATGTATCAGGATAAAAGAATAAAGAAGGCGACCCCCGCCTTCTTTCCCGTTCCCGTTATATAAACAGCTATTGACTCTATAGGCTCTGCAGCAGCGTCAACACGTTCTTTGGCTGGTTATTCGCCTGCGCCAGTATCGCCGTCGCCACCTGTACCTGAATCTGTGCCTTTGTGTATTCCATCATTTCCGCCGCCATATCCGCATCGCGTATACGGCTTTCCGCCGCCGCCAGATTTTCGGCCTGCGAGTTCAGATTATTGATCTTATGCTCCAGCCGGTTGCTTATCGCACCCAGGTTGGCCCGGTGCAGAGATACCGTTTTAATCGCGCCGTCCAGCGTTTCCAGCACATCGGACGCGGCATCCCGTGAAGCGATCCCTGTGCCGCTGACGCCCAGCTGGTCGGGCGTCACGCTGCCAATGGAGATCCGCAGGTTGTCGCCCTGATTGGCTCCCGTCTGTATGATAAACCCGTTTGCCCCGTCTGCCGAACCGTCCAGCAACGGACGACCATTGTAGTTCGTTTGTTTCGCGATATCGCCCAGCTCTTCGAGCAGCTGCTGGTATTCGGCGTTGAGCGCGGCACGGTCCACGGCATCGTCGTTGGTGTCCGACGCGGCCTGTACGGCCAGCTCGCGCATGCGCTGAAGTATCGCGTGTGTCTCACCCATTGCGCCTTCCGCCGTCTGCGTGACGGAAATGGCGTCCTCGCAGTTGCGTGCCGCCATATTGAGGCCGCGTATCTGCGCACGCATTTTCTCGGATATCGCCAGCCCGGCAGGGTCGTCCGCCGCCGAATTGATGCGCAGCCCCGACGACAGCCGCTGAACTGCCTTCGCCATCCGTGCGTTCCAGATATTATACTGCCGGTACGCAAACATCGCGCTCGTATTGGTGTTGATTATCATTCCGTATCCTCCATGATACCTTAACCCCGCATCCGTGCGGGTTCTCGATAGGCCGCCATTGGCAGCGGGCTATTTAACTTAGATTTACCCGTTCATTTTGATCCGACAGTTCGCTGCTATACGGCTGGAACGGCTGCCGCTGCGTATCCCCGGCTGCACCGCTCCTTTCCTTCCTGCCCGATGCCGGAGTCTCCTCCTGCGCTGCCGCAGCGGTAACGCTGTCTTCTGGTTTGGCATACGCGGAAGCGTTCTGGCGTGTGGACACCACCTGGCTCGCCAGCAGATAAAGCACGTTGCCCGCCGACGCATTGGCCTGCGCCATCATCGCAGAAGTGGCCGTTGCGAGAATGCGGGCCCGGGCAAGCCGGACCATCTCCTCCGCTACATCCGTGTCCGTTATGCGGCTTTCTGCGTCAGACAGGTTCAGTGTCGCGTTCTCAAGGCTGTTTATTTTGTGCTCAAACCGGCGCTGCACCATGCCCAGCTTCGTGCGCTCTTCGGATACCATATCGATGGCGCTGTCCAGAAACCCGATAGCGCCCGATGCATCGTCGAATGTCCCCACACCCGTGCCGTTGACACTCAGACTGTCTGCCGTTGCGCTGCTGATGGAAACTCGTATCGTATCTCCCGCGTCCGGACCCACTTGAACAAGAATGCCCCGAACCGCGTTTTGATCAAGATTGTATGTGAAGCCGTCCACCGCCGTCACGCTCAACCGTCCCGCCGCGTCCGCAGACAGCCTCAGCCCACCGCTGACCACACCCAAGGCGCTGATCAGCAGATATTCACCCGGCTTAAAGACAGCTCCTGTTGCTCCGCCGTCTTCCCCCGCGCTGGCGGTATAAACTTCTGCCGTTACCGCGTGGCGCAGGCTCAGTACGGCGGCTTTAGCGTTCGAGCCGTCTGCCGTATCGTCAACTGATGGCGAAAACAGTATTTCGTATATACCCGCTTCCATTATTTCAGTGGGCTTTACTGACATGCCAGCCAGCAGCGCCATCCGGGACAGCGCATCGGCGATGGAATTCGAGGCATAATAGAATGTGCCAAACACATCATCATCCAGCGACCCATCCAACAGAGTCATGCCATTGTAACGGGTTTTTGTCGCGATATCTCCCAGCTCCGCAACCAACTGCTGATATTCAGCATCCAGAGCATGCCTGTCTGTTATGTCACCGTAGGTGTCAGAAGCAGCCTGAACAGCCAGCTCACGCATGCGCTGAAGCAGATTATGCGTTGAAGACAACGCGTTTTCCGCGGTCTGCACAAGTGAAATGGCATTTACGCTGTTTTGAGACGCGATAGACATCCCGCGTATACGCGCACGCATTTTTTCCGCAATGGTGAATCCCGCCGGATTGTCGGCGGCAGAATTTATTTTTTTCCCTGTTGACAGCCGTTTTACCGATTTCGCAATACGGTTATTGTGGATACCGTACAAGCGTTCGGCAAACAGCGAAACAATGCTGTTTTTGATCCGCATGATATTGTATCCTCCGTGATACTGTCAGCTGCATCCTTGCAATTACATTTTCAGGTATGTGTTTTGTCACACCACCTTTAATTCTATCGTCATTTAATGAGAATAGCTTAACATTTTTCGCAACTTAGCATGGAGTTTCGAAACATTTCTCCATATATTGTGTATTATTGGAAGTCAGAAGCCCCACGACAAAACTGGCACCTCATTGAGCACCTTTACCAGATCGGCTAGGCTCACGGGTTTGGACAGATGCTTATTGAATCCCGACTCCAATGTCTGGCTCTTATCCGGGAAGCTGGCATACCCTGTCAGCGCAATCATGTAAGCATCTTCGACTGATGCATCGTCTTTGATTGCCCGGGCAACCTCAAAACCAGTTAAGCCGGGCAGCCCGATGTCACAGAATATGATATCAGGCTTCATCTTCCTGGCTTTCTCAATACCGTCTGCGCCATTGTTTGCAGAATCAACAACATACCCCATCTGTTTCAGCGCTAAACAAAGCAAATACGCAAAATCTCTATTGTCCTCAATGACCAATACTTTCATTGAATTACCTAATGTCCGCATGAAGTCCCGTCTCCTTCGATCTGTTTATCAGGCTGGAAAGCTTATAAGAAACTCCGATCCTCTGCACGGTCCTTCGCTGTATACGCTTACGCTCCCTCCGTGCAACTCCGCAATGCCTTTGACGATGGAAAGCCCCAGCCCGAGTCCCCCGTTTGTTCTGGCCAGCGATTCATCCGCCTGCGTGAATGGTTCAAAAACCTTAGGCAGAAACTCTGTTCTAATGCCGATACCATTATCCTCGACGCTTACAACGACACTGTTTTCCTTTCGGTACACCGAAAGCATAACTTCACCGCCTGCGTCAGTAAATTTCAAAGAATTGTTTAAGAGGTTGCCGATTGCCTGTTTAACACGCACAGGGTCCGCATCAATATTACAATCACTGTTGATACGGCTAATCAGGGCAATCCCTTTTTCTTCAAAAGCGGCTCTGAAGTCCTCAACTATGGATGCTGCCAGCTGACTGAATTCAATATTTTCCTTCCGGATCTCTATCCTGTTCTGCGTGATACGGGTCAGATGCAGCAGGTCGTCCACCAGATGGCACATCTGGTCTACCTGGCGTTTGATCGTCTCTGCTGTTTTCTTCTTCTGCTCCTCTTTGTCAGACATCTCCAATATGGATAGGCCCAGTACGATAGACGCAAGCGGGTTTCGCAGTTCATGTGATAAAGCGCTAAGAAACCCGTTTTTATTTTTGTCAACTTGCTTTAATTCTTGAACTAATGCAAGCGCATTGCTTTCACTTGCTCGAAGCGCTTCCTCGGCTTTTTTTCTTTCCGTGATATCCATTGACGTGCCATATACTTTTACAGGAACTCCTTTTTCATTGTATACTATCTTTCCCTGATCATAAACCCAAATGTATTTATCTTCATTAATTTTGAACCTGTACTCGCTCTTATATTTAGTCCTTTTTGAATCATATAATGCTTTTCTATCCCATGCTCTTTCCATGTCGTCAGGGTGCAAAAGTGACATAACATACAGCTCCATCTCATCATCGGGAACGTTTTCTCCTCCTATCCGTTTCTTCCATTCATGAGAATATTTTAGAGAATTGCACTCGAAGTCGTAAATCCATGAAGCCTCCGTTGAACCATCCAATATTTCAAGATATTCCTGCTCTTTCTTGCGCAACATGTCCGCTTCCAGCTGCAACTCGGAGGCGCGCCGCGCTTCCTCTTCTGCGCGTTTCCGGTCCGAAATATCGTTAAGCACGGCGAGCACCGCCTGTTCCCCCATGTAATTATACGGTATATACTTGACCTCAACATAGGCGGCGGACCCGTCACGACGAACAAGCCTTTTCTCTGTTGCCGGACCATTTTCATACAGCGGTTCGGGTATATCATCAAAAATGTCTGCCGCATAGTCGTCTATGCTGTCGCTGCCGAAAAGTACTGACGCGGCCTTGTTCGCATAGGCAATTCTTTTATCCGCATAGATCAGCACGGATTCGGGCAGGCTTGCACACAGATACGAGTACTGCTTTTCACTTTGGCGCAGTTTAACAAACGGGCTTTCCAAGTTGACTTTGACTATGGCTTTGTATATCAGATAAAAAGAGATGACTTTAAAAACATGGCCCAGCATATTCAATATTCCAAAAACATCAATATAGAATATAAACGTCACTTCAGAACAAATAGTAAAGATTAAAGACCATATGATCAGCCTGATCGCCCTTCTGTCACTTTCGGCTATCATTCGAATATGAAGTATCACAGCTGCTGCGAAAAGTATGGCCGAAATGATAACTTCGCTTATCTTTTTAAAGCCGGTCAGTCCGTAACCTTCAATATAGCAGTCGGGAAATATGTCAAAAATCAGAATGGAAGCGAGGGTCATCATTGAAACGAATATGTAAATGGACATCACTGCCTTTGTTTTGACATTTTTCCTGTAGTAAATAACACAGGTGATAAACAAGGCTATGCTTTCCAGATACCTGGAAGCAATCCATAATTCTGTCGCGGGATTGGCCGTGCCGCCCGGAAAAACGCCCATGCCCTTATACGCAACCGTATGCAGCAAGTCAAAGGCGCCAATAATGCCAAGCGCAATCCCCAAAAATACAAGATGTCCGTACTGAAAACCTGAATACTTTGTGGTGTTGATTGCGATGACAAATGTAATAAAGGCAATGATAACAGAGAATAATTCGATTATGGTATGAAACAGAAGATAGTTAATGAAACTGAGGTATATTAAACCGATCAAAGATATTGATATTAAGAGGTATTGGAATAAACGGATTTGGAGATCGTTTTTCTGCGGGACTTCTTTCGCGATTACATCCTGTCCGAAATTAATATGCTCGTAATCCTGTTGTAAACGTATCATCTAATCTGCTTCTTTATCGGTTTGTTTTTTACTTTTAATATTGATAATGTATTTGTTATATTTTTGTCTAATTCTGCATTAATAAATTATATTCGCAGGCCTTATTGACTGTCAATGGCGAAAAACCTCGAATATTGCCATTTCATGATATAATATGGAACATTCTCAAAACACGGCTGACAAAGCTCATCAACGCCAAAAGAGGCGCTCATTAGAAACGCCCCTTTTGCCCCGGACCCCTTACCCCCCTCTTTGGATATGCCGCAAATTCATTGGCCTTACGCATACCCTGACACCCCGGAAGCATCTTATTCCGCAGGGTGCCCATTGGCCGCCGGTCTATTTGCCGGCTAAACCGGCCACAGCTTTCACCAGCGCATCCACATCGTCCGGCGTGTTGTACACGCCTAGCGACGCGCGCGCGGCGCTGCCAAGGCCGTAGTGATGCAGTGCAGGCTGCGCGCAGTGGTGCCCCGCCCTGATGGCGATGCCTTGCGCATCCAGCTTCTGTGCGATCTGTTCCGGCTTCACGCCGTCCACCAGAAACGTGACGACGCCCGCCTTCTCCCGCGGCATGCCAATAAGCCGTACGCCGCGCAGGCGCGCCAGCCCTTCCGTCATCCGCTGTGTCAGCGCCTGTTCGTGTGCGCGGATACGCGTGAGCCCGACGCGGCTCAAATAGTCCGCCGCCGCCCCCAGCGCTACCGCGTCCGCAATGTTGCCGGTCCCCGCTTCAAACTTCTCCGGCGTCTGGTGGAAGCGTGTGGACTCGAACGTCACGCTTTCAATCATTCCCCCGCCGCCCTGATACGGCGGCATCGCATCCAGCAGCGCCTTCTTTCCGTACAGCACGCCGATGCCCGTGGGGCCGTACATCTTGTGGCCGGACAGCACAAAGAAGTCCGCGTCCATCTCCTTCACGTTCACCGGCAGGTGCGCTGCGGACTGCGCCCCATCCACAAGCGCCAGCGCGCTGTGCCGGTGTGCGATGCCGCACATCTCATGCACCGGGTTCACGGTACCCAGCACGTTGGACACGTGGCTGAAAGCCGCGAGCCTTGTACGGGGCGTGAACAGCCGCTCATAGGCGGCTATGTCCACGTCGCCGCTGTCCGTGATGGGCGCAACCCGGAGCACCGCGCCGGTACGCTGCGCCAGCAGCTGCCACGGCACGATGTTGGAGTGGTGTTCCATCTCCGTCAGTATGATCTCGTCGCCCTCCCGGACGTTCATTCCGCCCCAACTCGCCGCCACGAGGTTGATGCCCTCCGTCGCCCCGCGCACGAACACGACCTCAGCGCGGTCCGTTGCGCCAATCAACGCGCCTATCTTGCCGCGCGCGTCCTCAAACGCCGCGGTGGCCTCGCGCGACAGCGTGTGCGCACCCCGATGCACATTGGCATTGTAATTGCCGTAATAGTCTGCCAGCGCGTCCATCACGCACTGGGGCTTCTGCGTGGTGGCGGCGTTGTCCAGCCACACCAGCAGATGTCCGTTCACCCGCCGTTTGAGTATCGGAAAGTCGCCCCGTACATCCGTGGGCGCTTCCCTCTTTTCAAAGTAGTATCTGGGAGCACGCTCGGGCGCGGCCTCCGCTGCTATGGGGATGCCGCACGGCGCCTGCGCCACGCGCCCCCAGTACACGCGGGACAGTATGTCGCGCATGGGCGTGCCTTCCGGGTAGTCTCGATACTCACTTGTAGTCATAATAGCTGCCCACCTCGACATTCTCGAGCTTGCCCAGCGCGTCGCCCGAAAGCACCGCCACAGAGAAATACAGGCTTAAAATGTACGAGGCGATGCCCCGGTTGTCGATGTTCGCCAGTCGCATGGACATGCTGGGAATGTCCGTTTCGTCGGGTACCCCTGGCTGGTGCAGCCCGATAACGCCCTGTTGTCCCTCACCCACACGCATCAAAAGAATGCTGGTCTGCCCGCCACAGTGGCGCGAGCACGTCTGGTTGTTCACCATCAGCTTGTCGCACGGCACCAGCGGCACGCCGCGCCATGTGAGGAAGGGCGACCCCATGATGTGCACCGCCACCGGCGGCACGCCGCGCTGCGTGCACTCGCGACCGAACGCCGCGATGGCCCGCGGATGCGCAAGAAAGAACGCCGGCTTCTTCCACACCAGCGACAGCAGCTCATCCATGTCGTCCGGAGTGGGCGCGCCCCGGCGCGTGGTCACACGCATGTCGGGCGATACCGCGTTCACGAGGCCAAACTCCGGGTTGTTGATCATCTCCCATTCCTGACGCTCGCGCATGGCCTCCTTCACGAGGCGCATCTGCTCGTCTTTCTGGCTCAAAGGGCAGTTGAATATGTCCGTCACATTGGTGTTGAGGCGCAGCGTCGTCTGCACCATGCTCAGCATGTATTCATCGGGATGTAATTCGTAATCCGGATACGTCTCGGCAATCCGGTCCTCGCTGATGGGTGTGTGCTTGGACTCGATCAGCTTCTCTCCGTATTCATTGGCGGGCTCATCCTGCTCCAGCAGCCGTTTCACGCGGTTCACGCGGTAGGTTCCGGCCTGTACCGGTACCCACGGCAAAAAGTCCAGAAACCAGCGCGGCGTGATGCTCTCCATCATCGGCCGCGTCTTAGTGGTATCGGACAGCCGCCTGGCGGCCAGCGGGTGCAGGCTCATATGTGAAATACTGTTGTTATCCATCTGGTTCATCGTCGATTCACCTGCTTCGATATATGTCAAGACCCCGACAAGGTTCTTCTGTTTATGATATGTGCGGGGTGGGGGGCTTGTGACGGCATTCACAAGGCACAAAAATAGCCTGCTGTCTCCAGCAGGCCTTATCAGAAAAAAACTTATTTCACCCCACGTCGTTGCTGCCGATGCAGCTTTCACGTATCTTGTCGATCTCCTCGTTCTCCAGATACTCGTCGAACGTGCAGCGCCGGTCGATCAGCAGGCCGGGCAGTATCTCGATGATGCGGCTGGCCACCGTCTGCATCACTTGGTGGTCGTGCGACGTGAACAGCATCGTGCCCTTGAAATCCACCATGCCGTCATTCAGCGCCGTGATGGCTTCGAGGTCGAGATGGTTTGTTGGCTCGTCCATGATGAGCACGTTTGCGCCCGACAGCATCATCTTCGCCAACATGCAGCGCACGCGCTCGCCGCCCGACAGCACGTTCACCGGCTTGGTCGCGTCCTCCCCCGAGAACAGCATGCGCCCAAGCCAGCCGCGGATGGTGGTCTCGTACTTGTCTTCCGAGAACTGCCGCAGCCAGTCGATAATGGACAGCTCGATGCCGTTGAAATACTCCGAGTTGTCCGCCGGCAGATACGCCTGCGAGGTGGTCACGCCCCACTTGACCGTACCCTCGTCAGGCTCCATCTCACCCATCAGTATCTGGAACAGCGTGGTGCGCGCCAGCTCGTCCTTGCCCGCGAAGCCGATCTTATCGCCCGGCTGCACGATGAACGATACGTTGTCCAGCACCTTGCGCCCGCCAATTGTCTTGCTCAGGTTTGTTACGGTCAGCGCCTCGTTGCCCACTTCGCGCTCCTGCTTGAAGTTGACGAACGGGTAACGCCGAGACGACGGCGAGAAGTTGCCCATGTCGAGGTTGTCCAGCATCTTCTTGCGGGACGTGGCCTGCTTGGATTTGGAGGCGTTGGCGCTGAACCGGCGGATGAACTCCTCCAGCTCCTTTGCCTTCTGCTCGGCGCGTTTGCGCTCATCCTTGGCCTGCCGCGCGGCCAGCTGCGTATACATATACCAGAAGTCGTAGTTGCCCACGTACATCTTGATCTTGCCGTAATCGATGTCCGCGATGTGCGTGCACACCTTGTTCAGGAAGTGACGGTCATGCGACACCACGATCACGGTGTTGGGGAAGTCCATCAGGAAATCTTCCAGCCAGCGTATCGCGCGCAGATCAAGGTTGTTGGTCGGCTCGTCCAGCAGCAGTATGTCCGGCCTCGCAAACAACGCCTGCGCCAGCAGGACCTTCACCTTGCGCGGGCCGTCGAGCTCCGCCATCTGCTGATTGTGGTACTCCGCTGTGATGCCGAGGCCGTTGAGCAGCGTCTCCGCGTTGTATTCCGCGTTCCAGCCGTCCATCTCCGCGAATTCGCCCTCCAGCTCTCCGAGACGTATGCCGTCCTCGTCACTGAAGTCCTCTTTGGCGTAGAGCGTTTCCTTCTCCTGCATCACCTCATACAGGCGCGCGTGCCCCATGATGACCGTTTGGAGCGCCGTATAGTCGTTGTAGGCGAAGTGGTCCTGCTTCAGCACCGCGAGGCGCTCGCCCGGCGTCACGGATATCATACCCGTACTCGGCTCTATCTCGCCGGACAGAATCCTCAGAAAGGTGGATTTCCCGGTGCCGTTCGCCCCGATCACGCCGTAGCAGTTACCCGCGGAAAACTGTACGTCCACGTCCTTAAACAGCGTCGTTCCGCCGTATTGCAGGGATACCCCCTGTGCGCTTATCATTTAACCTTTGTGTCTCCTCTACTTGATTCCTGTCGTTGAAATATGCGACGTTTATTCGGCGTCCCTTCAACAACCGTCAACA
Source organism: Bacillota bacterium (assembly GCA_023396555.1). GTDB lineage: Bacteria > Bacillota > Clostridia > Christensenellales > SZUA-584 > SZUA-584. The sequence goes on along the minus strand of JAEWWC010000033.1, from coordinate 5,396 downwards.
GTATACCCTATATCGGTCCATATGGCTATATGCAAGGATGTTTAGTTTCTGTTGTGAGTCAATTTGCTGCATAGGTCCACCTACGACAGCGCCGTCACCAGCAGCGCGATGTTCAACCCTGTCACGATAATCCCGATCACCCACAGCGCGATCTTGTCCGGTTTGGTATTCGCGTACTTCCCCATCACCTTCTTCGAGGACGTGAGATAAACTTGCGTAAATATCGTGATGGGCAATTGGATGCTGAGCAGCATCTGTGAGTAGATCAGCCCGCCCATCGGCGAGTTGATGAACATGATGGCCGCCGCCGCGCCCACCATGGTGATCAGCACGCCCGCTTTGGTGCGTTTGTCGGATATGTCGTAAGGCCGCGCAAACATGCCTGCGAATATCGTGCCGCCCGCCATGCCCGCCGTAATGCTGGACGACAGTCCGGCAAACAGCAACGCGACGGCAAACACCACAGCCGCCGCATTGCCCAGCAGCGGCTGGAGCATCTTCTCCGCCTGCTCCAGTTCAGTGACTTCGATGTTGTTGTGGAAGAAGGCCGCCGCGGCCAGCAGTATCATCGCGCTGTTGATAGCCCATCCGATGAGCATGGAAAACAGCGTATCGCCGAACTCGTACTTAAGCTGCTTGCGAATCACGTTATCGTCTTCCAGATTCCACTGGCGGCTCTGTATGACCTCGCTGTGCAGGAACAGGTTGTGCGGCATCACCACCGCGCCCAGTACGCTCATGATGATGGGCATGGAACCGGTCGGAAACGACGGTGTCACCCAGCCTGCCGTGGCGCTGCCCCAGTCGATGGGCACGATGCATATCTCGTACAGGAACGACAAGCCGATGATGGACACGAAACCCACGATGATCTTCTCGATCTTGCGGTATGAGTTGGTGAACTGCAGCACCAGCACCACAGCCAGCACCATCAACACGCCGAATTTGATCGGTATTCCGAGCAGCATATCCAGCGCGATCGCACCGCCCAGCAGCTCTGCCAGAGCCGTGGAGATAGCCGCGATCATGGCGGTGCCCAGCACGCCGTTCTTCAGCCAGGGCCGCATGTTCTCCGTGGCCGCCTCGGATATGCATTTGCCTGTCGCAATGCCAAGGTGCGCGGCGTTGTGCTGCAGCACGATCAGCATTGCGGTAGACAGCGTCACCATCCACAGCAGTGCGTACCCGTAACCGGAGCCCGCTGCCACGTTGGACGCCCAGTTGCCCGGGTCGATGAACCCCACCGTCACCAGCAGCCCCGGTCCGATGTATCGCAAAAAACTGAGCCTGTGTGTTTGTGCGTTGTCATTCTTTTTGAAGAGCTTCATGTTGCCACCCTGCCAAGTCCATATATCTTCACACACTATATACCAAAATATTGCATGATACAATCATCTCAGTAAACAAGGCCACGCACCATCAAGATTAAATTTATGGAACGTTTGTCGCTAAAAGCCCGCTGCAGCACGGGCGACCACAGGTCACCCCTACCCCCCCGCGGGACGCGATATCCTTGAAGCGCCGTTTCTCCGTGCCTCAACTTCATACCCACTAGTGAATTTTTTCCATACTTTACCCAAAAGGGATTGACAACTTTTTCACAATGTTGTATGCTTATATTGTGAAATGATTCACAATATTGCCGCCAAAGCTAAAATCATCTCGATATGTGTGTGACAGGGCGGTACGCTGGAGAACATAAATCCAAATGGATTTAAATAATTTTAATAGATTGGAGAAAGGAAAATGGCTGAAAAGGCAAAAAAGGCGGAAATCCCGACCAACATGGCGGGAAAGCCGGCCGAAAATGTTGACGTACCCGCGATGATCGACCGTTTGGTCAAAAACGCGGGCGAGGCGCTTGAAGCCTACATGAAGATGGATCAGGTGCAGGTGGACGCGATGGTCCACGCGATGACGCTGGCGGGACTGGACGATCACATGCATTTGGCGAAGATGGCCGTGGAAGAGACCGGTCGCGGCGTATTCGAAGACAAGGTAATAAAGAACATCTTCGCGACGGAATACATCTGGCACAGCATCAAGGACCAGAAGACGGTGGGTGTTGTGGATGAGAATGAGCTGGAGGGCTACGTGGAGGTGGCCGAGCCGGTGGGTATCATCGCGGGCGTAACACCCGTCACCAACCCGACCTCCACCACGATGTTCAAAGCGCTCATCTCTGCGAAGACGCGCAATCCCATCATATTCGCGTTCCACCCATCGGCACAAAAGTGTTCAGCGGAATCCGCGAAGGTGCTGCGGGATGCGGCGATTGCGCACGGCGGGCCGAAGCACTGCGTGCAGTGGATCGAAGCGCCGTCCATCGAAGCGACCAACGCGCTGATGAACCACCCGAACGTGTCGCTTATACTTGCGACGGGCGGCTCCGGCATGGTAAAGAGCGCATACAGCGCGGGCAAGCCGGCGCTGGGCGTGGGCCCCGGCAACGTGCCGTGCTACATCCACAAGGATGTGGACATCGAGCGGGCCTGCACCGACCTCATCATATCCAAGACGTTTGATAACGGCATGATCTGCGCGTCCGAGCAGGCCGCCATCGTGCACAAGGAGATTGCGCCCGCGTTCGAGCGCGTGATGAAAAAGCACGGCTGCGTGTTCCTGGAAGGCGAGGACGCCGACAAGCTGGCGAACTATGTGATCAACGTGCCCAAGAAGTCGGTGAACCCGGAGGTCGTGGGCAAGACGGCACACTGGATCGCGGAACGGGCGGGCCTCAGCGTGCCGGAGAACACCAAGATACTGCTGGTGAAGCTGGAGCGGCCGGGCGTGGAATACCCGCTGTCGTTGGAGAAGCTCTCCCCCGTGCTGGCGTACTTCGTCGCGAAGGACGAGAAGCAGGGCTTTGAATACGCCGCGAAGATGCTGGAGCTGGGCGGCCTCGGCCACAGCGCCGTCATCCACAGCAACGACGAAGACCTGTGCGTGGCGTACGGGCAGGCGATGAAGGTGGGCCGCGTGATTGTGAACACGCCGTCGTCCCAGGGTGCCATCGGCGACATCTACAACACCAACACCCCCTCCCTCACGCTGGGCTGCGGCAGCTTTGGCCGCAACTCGACGACGAGCAATATCTCGTCCGTGAACCTGATCAACAAGAAGCGCATCGCGCAGCGGAGGGTGAATATGCAGTGGTTCAAGATACCGCCGAAGATCTACTTCGAGCGGGGTTCGATACAGTACCTGGAGTCCATGCCGAACATCAGCCGTGCGTTTATCGTGACGGACCCGGTGATGCTGAAACTGGGCTATGTAGACAAGGCGCTCTACTACCTGCGCAAGCGGGAGCAGTATTGCCACAGCGAGATATTCGCCGATGTGGAGCCCGATCCGTCGGTAGACACTATCATGCGCGGCGTGGCTGAGATGAACCGGTTCAACCCGGATGTAGTCATCGCCATCGGCGGCGGCTCCGCCATCGACGCGGCCAAGGGTATGTGGCTGTTCTACGAACACCCGGACACCGACTTCGAAGGCCTGCGCCTCAAGTTCATGGACATCCGCAAGCGCGCATTCTCCTATCCCAACCTCGGCAAGAAGGCGCAGTTGGTGGCCATCCCCACCACGTCCGGCACGGGCAGCGAGGTGACCAGCTTCTCGGTCATCACCGACAAGCACAACAACGTGAAGTACCCGCTGGCCGACTACGAGCTGACGCCCGACGTGGCGATCATCGACCCGCAGTTCACCGCGACGATGCCCAAGTCCATCGTAGCGGACACCGGCCTTGATGTGCTGACCCACGCGATTGAGGCGTATGTCTCGGTGCTGGCTTCGGACTACACCAACGGCCTTGCCATCAAGGCGATCGAGTTGGTGTTCAAGTACCTGCGCCGGTCCTACAACGACCCGGCAGACGAGCTGGCGCGCGAGAAGATGCACAACGCATCGTGCATCGCGGGCATGGCGTTCACCAACGCTTTCCTCGGCATCAACCACTCGCTGGCACACAAGCTGGGCGGCGAATACCACATCCCGCACGGGCGCGCCAATGCCGTGATACTGCCGTACGTGATTGACTACAACGCTCAGGAGCCGACCAAGTTCGCCATCTTCCCCAAGTACGGCAAGTTTGTGGCGGACGAGCGCTACGCTCAGATCGCGCGATATCTCGGCTTTGGCGGCAACACCAAGGAAGAGCAGGTGCAGGCACTCATTAACGAGGTGCGCAAGCTGATGGCCGACCTCGGTATGCCGAAGACCCTTAAGGAGTGCGGTGTGAAGGAAGCGGACTTTCTCAAGAAGCTGCCGGAGCTGGCCGAGCGGGCGTTCGAGGATCAGTGCACCACGGCCAACCCGCGCTATCCGCTGGTCACCGAGCTGATTGATATATACAAAAAGGCGTATTACGGGGAATAGCGGAGGGAAAGACCTTGGAGGCTTTGCCTCCAAACCACCACCAAAGGGCTCGCCCTTTGGAAACCGTTGAAAATGCCTGAGGGCATTTTCCATTCAAAGAGCCTACTATGACAAGCAGGGACATTCTCCTCATCAAGGGGGCGGCGCAGAGCCGCTCCTTTTTGGTTCGTGATAGTCGGGCCTCAATATCTCATTGCCGCGCGGCAGCCGGGATATTATAATAATGGCAACAAAAGATTAAGGGGATTTGGGATGAAGCGTTTCCTCAGCTTTGTGGAGATACAGACCAAGATAACAAGCGTGTTTGCGTTCCTGATGACGATCGCGTACCTTTGGGCCAAGGGCTATGCGATACGGTGGGGCGCGACGGCGCTGTTCTTCGCGGCGATGCTGCTGTTCGACCTCACGACCACCGCGGTCAACAACTACATGGGCAGCAAGTCGCACGGGGAGACGCCGCATTACGGCAGGACAGCGGGGCTGCTCATCATAGCGGCGCTGCTGGCTCTTAGCATTGCGGGCGGGCTCACCCTCGTTTTTATGACGGATATCGTCGTTCTGCTGGCGGGGGGCTTATGCTTTCTGTTCGGCATACTGTACTCATACGGCCCGATACCCATATCCGCGACGCCGTTCGGAGAGGCGCTGTCCGGACTGTTCTACGGTCTGTTCATACCCTTCCTGCTACTGTACATCAACCTGCCCGCGGGCGCGCTTCTCTCGCTGTCGCTCGTGGGACAGACGCTGCATATATCGACCAACCTCTTAGCCCTGCTGCATCTGCTGCTGCTTTCGGTGGTGCCGGTGCTGACCACGGCGAACATCATGCTGGCCAACAACATCTGCGACGTCGAGCGGGACAAGGTATCCCAGCGGCACACTCTGCCCCAATACCTCGGGCGCAAGTCGGTATACCTGTTCGCGGGGCTGTACTATCTGTGCTACGCCGCCATCATCGCCATGGCTGCGACGGGCGTCGTCTCCCCCATCTGCCTGCTGTCGCTGCTGACCATCAT
>JAEWWC010000001.1 GCA_023396555.1 Bacillota bacterium | reverse complement strand
TCGACAAGCAGCAGCGGCAGGTGGACCGGTTCGCTTCTATGGAGCGAAAGAAGCTGCCGGAGGGTTTCGACTACCGCGAGATAAAGGGCCTTAGGCTGGAGGCGGCGGCCAAGCTGACGGCGGCACGCCCTGAGACGCTGGGGCAGGCGATGCGGATTTCCGGCGTGTCGCCCGCGGACATCTCGGTGCTGATGGTTTTCTTTAGCACGTATAAGAAATAACGGTTGTTGTGTTAAGTTCATGGGGGCGTTGCCCCCATACCCCTGCCAAAGGGACAAATCCCTTTGGAAACCCACAAGGGAAATGCTTCGCATTTCCCGGGACTCAATCGAATTATATAATTGTTTCTATGCTTATACTCAATATAATAAAGGAGTGCAATCATGGGAATCAACAATTCTGCGGTTTTTGATGCGAGCGAGATACTGACTATGCATTTGGCGCCTTATGTTGCAAACACTTTAAGAAAAGAGATCGGCGAGGTTTGGTGGAAGCAGGCCTATGAAACTTGCTTAGCCAGAGACCCAAAGCTGACCGGAAAGAATACGCATCAGGATAGAATAAACGCACTGGATTTTATGCGGTGCTATAAGTTAACGGAAGGCTACTGGGAACGATTCTTTCGATTCCATTTGCCGGGACGTTTCAGAAACAATCCTAAAATGACATATGAAATTTATAATAGAGCGAAACACGAATACAACCAGTCCGATATGCCGGAGTCGGAGGCGATCCAGTGCATATCGACAATGTGCCTTTTGATGGAGGACATAAACAAGCATGATGCGGCATTGGAACTGAAACGGCTGTTGTTCTTTCCGACAAAGAAGCATGCTGTTATTTCAGCAGTCAGGGAAGTTGAACCCAAGATTCCTAAGATGAATGGATTCACAGATGAGGTGATAGAGAAAGTAAATTCCGTTAAAGCCGGAGAGATAGCGACCTATGCTGACTTGTCGCAAATCTTAAAGGGCAAAGGGATAAAAACGCATTCTCAGACAATTTCAACGATTATTAAAAACAATACAGATCGGATAGAAGCATGTCACCGTATTGTTGGAAAGAGCGGCGAGATTAAAACGCAGGGAAAATATAATAATACGGTGTATAGTCAGGCGGAGCTGCTTCGAAAAGAAGGCGTGGCTGTGATTGTTCGAAACGGCAAAGAATATGCGGATGTGAAAAAAAGAAAGTGGCCTGACATGGAGATATAAGTGATATGACAGTGAAAATGCCATGAATATGGCTTTTTCAGATGGGATTCTTAAGGGACGTGTCCCTTAAGCGGAGGTTTGGAGGCGGAGCCTCCAAGAATAAAATCGTTTTGTGATTTTGGTACGGTGTTTAAGAAGCGCAAAGTGATATTATAATAAAGGTATATATGGAACAGCATGTGGCGAAAAAACTGCATGATTTGGGTGTGAAAGCGGGCGACAGAGTGGGCGTCGCGGTTTCGGGCGGCGTGGATTCGATGACGCTGCTGAACGTGCTGTGTAATTTGCGCGCGCAACTGAACATAATAATAGTAGCTTTTCATATGGAGCACGGCATCCGTGGGCAGGCGTCAAAGGACGACATGCGGTTTGTGATGCGCGAGTGCGAAAAGCGAAACGTGGAGTGCGTGGTACGACGTGCGGACGTGCCGGGAATCGCAGCGGCTGAAAAGCTGTCGGTGGAGACGGCGGCGCGGCACACGAGGTACGCGTTTCTGGACGAGCAGGTGGCGGACTGGATCGCGACGGCGCACCAGAGGGACGACGTGGCTGAAACGGTGCTGATGAACCTGCTGCGGGGCAGCGGACTGGCTGGACTTTGCGGCATTCCTGAGAAGAGGGGCCGCTACATCAGGCCGTTACTGGACATTTCCCGCACGGAGATTGAAGCGTACGCGGCGGAAAAAGGCGTGGCGTTTGTGCGGGACGCGTCCAACGACGAGACGGATTACACGCGTAATTATATCCGCAATGAGATCATGCCGCTGCTGGAACGGGTGAACGCACAGGCGGCGGCGCACATCGCGCAGGCGGCGGGGAGGTTCGCGGAGGACGAGGCGGCGCTAATGCGGATAGCTTGGGATGCGGACTGCATCGAAGAGCGGGAAGACGGCGTCTACATTCGACTGGACAGGCTGTCCGCGTTGCCCGAAGCGGTCAAAAAGCGCGTGGTGCGGCTGGCGTTTGAGAAGAGGTTCGGCTTACAAGACGTGGAAAGCAAGCACGTAAGGGATATACTGGCGCTGGCGGAAACCGGAGAGTCGGGCAAGCGGCTGGATGTGGGAAACGGGCTCACAGCCGTGAATATATACGGAAAAATGATGATTGGCAGAATCAAGGAAAAGGCGTATAATGAGGATTCAGTCAGCTTTTTTGGCCCGGGACGGTACGAGTTTGGCGGTTTGGAGTTTTTGTGCAGCATGTGCGAGCAGCCGGTTTTCGGGGACGGGACGGAGTATTTTGACGCTGATGCGCTGACGGGAGCGGTGTTCCGGTATCGGGTGGAAGGGGACCGCATCACGCCGCTGGGCATGAGCGGAACGAAGAGACTGTCCGACTACCTGTCTGACCGGAAGGTGCCGCTGCATCTGCGGGACGAAATGGCGGTGCTGGCGGCGGGCAGCGATGTGCTGTGGGCCGTGGGTACGGGTATATCTGAGAAGTCGAAAATAAAGCCGGGCAGCCGGATAATAAAGATAAGGTTTGGGGAGAAACATAAAAATGCATGACGATATCTTAAAGGTGCTGTATAGCGAAGAAGTGCTTAAAGAGCGCGTATCCGAGATGGCGGCGCAGATTCGCAGGGACTTTGAGGGCAAGGACTTTCTGACGGTGGGTGTGCTGCGGGGCGCGATCATGTTTTATGCTGATCTGGTGCGTGAGCTGGACATAATGCTCAGCATGAACTTCATGGCCGTTTCCAGCTATGGAGTATCCACGAAATCGTCCGGCGCGGTGCGCATACAGTACGACCTGGAGGAGGACATTGCGGGACGCAATGTGCTGATTGTGGAGGATATCGTGGACTCGGGGCTGACGCTGCAGTATCTGACCAAGACGCTGCGCTCACGCAACCCCGCGTCGCTCAAAACCTGCTGTCTGTTTGACAAGCCGTCCCGCCGCACCGTGGAATTTACGCCGGACTACGTGGGCTTTGAGGTGCCGGACGTGTTCATTGTGGGGTACGGGCTCGATTATGGCGAGAAGTACCGGAATTTGAAATATATCGGTGAATTGAAACCTTGTGTTTATTGCAAAGAATAATTGTTTAAACATCGTTCATATATGTTCAATTGAAATGCATATTTCGATATGATAGAATGTCAGACAAGGTAAAATTGTTTAAAAGGAGGACAGCATTTTGAAAAAATCAGCACGTGGGCCGCTGATATATATAATTGGCATAGCTCTTGTGTTGCTGTTGATACAACTGCTGACCGTGACGCCGAAGGCGGATACGCGCAAGCTCGAATATAAAGAATTTTTGCAGCTTGTTAAGGATAAAGGGGTTTCACAGGTTGAAGTAGTCGGCGAAGATCTTTATGCGCTAAAAACAGGCACCGAGATCAATCCGGAAAAGTTTCCTGCTGAATACGACTATTATGTTTTCGTTGATCCCGAGACTTTATCTGGAGATCTCAAGGCGATTACCGGTGCATCGTCACCGGCGGATTATGGGTTTGAATTTACATACACCCCGGTGCCGGCGCCGTCGTTCTTGGAGACGCTGCTGCCGTATCTGATTCCCGTCGGGTTGCTGCTGGTACTGTTCTATTTCATCATGCGGCAGCAGCAGGGCAGCGGCAACAAGGCGTTATCGTTCGGCAAGTCCCGGGCGCGCATGACGGTGGGTGACAAAAACCGCAAGACGTTTGCGGACGTGGCAGGAGCGGACGAGGAAAAGGCTGAACTCGCCGAAATTGTAGATTTCTTAAAGAACCCCAAGCGGTTCATTGACCTCGGCGCGCGCATCCCCAAGGGCGTACTGCTGGTGGGACCTCCGGGCGGCGGCAAGACGCTGCTGGCCAAGGCGGTGGCGGGAGAGGCGGGCGTACCGTTCTTCTCGATCAGCGGCTCCGACTTTGTGGAGATGTTCGTGGGCGTGGGCGCGTCCCGCGTGCGTGACATGTTTGAGAACGCCAAGAAGAACTCGCCGTGCATACTGTTCATCGACGAGATTGACGCGGTGGGACGCCAGAGGGGCAGCGGCCTCGGCGGCGGCCACGACGAGCGTGAGCAGACACTCAACCAGCTGCTGGTGGAGATGGACGGCTTCCAGACCAACGAGGGCATTATTATACTGGCGGCGACCAACCGCAAGGACATACTGGACCCGGCGCTGTTGCGGCCCGGCCGTTTCGACAGGCAGATTGTCGTCAGCTATCCCGACATCAAGGGGCGCGAGGATATACTGCGCGTGCACGCCAAGGGCAAGCCGCTGGACGATACGGTGGATTTGAAAGTGCTGGCGAAGAGGACGCCCGGATTCATCGGCGCGGACCTCGAGAACGTGCTGAACGAGGCGGCGATACTGACCGCACGCGGCAAGAAGAACAAGATCGGCATGCCGGAGATCGAGGAAGCGATTACCCGCGTAATCGCCGGACCCGAGAAGAAGTCCCGCGTGATCACAGAGAAAGACAAACGTTGCACGGCTTATCATGAGGTGGGGCACGCGATATGCGCCAAGGCGCAGCCCGAGTGCGATCCGGTCCACGAAGTATCCATCATACCGCGCGGCATGGCGGCGGGGTATACGATGACGCTGCCCGAGGACGACCGGCAGCACATATTTAAGAGTAAGCTTAAAGCGGACCTCACGATGTCGCTGGGTGGGCGCGCGGCTGAGCTGCTGGTGCTGGGAGACGTCTCCACCGGAGCGATCAGTGATTTGCAGCACGCGACGGAAGTGGCGCGCAGCATGGTCGTGAAATACGGCATGAGCGACGAGATCGGCCCGATATTTTTGGGCAGCAGCCAGGAGCTGTTCTTGGGCAAGGAGATTGGCCATACCAAGACGTATTCCGAAGAGCTGGCCTACAAGGTGGACGTGGAAGTCAAGCGGCTGCTGGACGATGCGTTCCAGAAGGCGCAGGATATACTCAATAAGAATATGGACCTGCTGCACAAGATGACAGCGGTGCTCATTGAGCGCGAGAAGATCGACGGCGATGAGTTTGAAAAGCTGTGGAACGGAGAAGACTTGCCCCCGCTGCCCGACAGCGGCGGTGCGACCGGTATACCCGTTCAGGCGCCGGCATAAATAAACGAGATCAAAGGCTGTCCAAACAGGCAGCCTTTTCGTTTGGATGAGAACCCCTGCTATTTCATGTATACTTGATAAATGAGGCGCGGAAATTGCACCCTGCAATGGAGGATAGGCGGTGTAACGCGGACGGGTCAAGACCCGTCCCTACGGTGCTTGCGCGGGATAGTTGAGGGATAATAGCCGGTGAGAGAGGATGGAGCTGGGGGAATCAATAAGGTGAAGGCTTTTGGGGTGAGCAGCCCCTCCCCTGCAATGGAACGGATGGTTGTCCGGTAAAGCCAAAGGCCCTTGCGGTTTATTGCAAAGGCCTTTGGCAAAATATATTATTGGTGGTGGTGGTGCGAATGTTAAGAGGTTTTTCAACCTTGAAGAGATTATACATCAAAAGAACGCGCGTGTCAAACATTTGTAATAACTTTGTAACGGATTTTTTTTAAATGTAATTAATGCTTCATTTTGGTCGCGTGCTGCTGTCGCGATTTGAAAACGGTTGTTACAGCAAATAAAAACTGTGGTATAATGGATTGTGAAATGAATATCAATGTAACGGCTCCGACGGTATTAAAAAGCCTGATGGGGGAATACGGCATAGCGCCGTTGAAAAAACTGGGTCAGAACTTTTTGGTGGACGGTAACATAGCGGATAAGATCGCCGAGGCGGCGGTGCCTGAGGGCGCATGCGTGCTGGAGATTGGTCCGGGCTTTGGCGCGCTGACCTCCCGGCTGCTGCAGCGGGCGGAGCGTGTGGCGGCCTACGAGATAGATTCGGGGCTGGCACGGGCGCTGACCGCGCTGTTTGAGGACGAGCCTCGGTTTCATCTTTTCCACAAGGACTTTCTAAAGGCAGATATCGATGAGGAACTGGCGGACATATTTGCCGGCAGGGAAGTTTACGTTGCCGCAAACCTGCCTTATTACATCACTTCGCCGTGTATAATGGCATTGCTGTCGGCTAAACTAAACATCAAGAGAATCACGGTAATGGTGCAAAAAGAGGTGGCGGACCGTCTCTGTGCGGCGCCGGGCAGCAAAGATTACGGTGCGCTGACGGCGGCCGTTGGTTTTTATGCGGTGCCACGCCGGCTGTTCAATGTATCGCCTGCCTGCTTCTATCCGCGGCCGGATGTGGACTCTTCTGTCGCGCAGATGGAAATAACCCCGCGCGCAGATGCGGAATTTGACGACTACATTCGGGCGGTGAGGAGTTTGTTTGGCATGCGACGCAAGACAGTGAAGAGTAATCTGAAGCAGGCGCTGGGTATTTCGGCAGAACAGGCAGGAGAGCTGCTAAAAAGCACCAGAATCGACGAAAACGCAAGAGCGGAAATGCTAAGCGTCAATGATTTCATAAACATCAGCAGGGAGATAAAAAATAATTATTAAATTGTGTGATAAAACAGAGGAAAAAAGGCATTTATGTAGAATAGTCTAAAATGGGTTGGGATACGGCTTGTATCGACTGCAAGATTTAAAAAGCAATCCGTCATAGAGGAACCGAGATCATGTCTGCCGACTTATACTGAAGCCGGTAGATCAGCATAACTATTAAACAAACATTTCAAAGGAGGATGTTTATGGCAACGAAGGAACGGTACAAATCGAGTGAGATCAGGAAAGGCAGTATTTCCACGATCAAAACGACGGTCGAAACGGCCTTTTATGGCAACAACGTGTATCCGGTGTAGACGCTGAAAGAAGCGTACAAGCTGGCAGCGGAATCGCCGGGCACCGTCGTGACCGACATCACGGTCTATGAACCCGACAAGATTGGCCTGGCCAAGGATTCCAAAGTGCTCCTCTTGAATGACGGCGCAGTGAAGGGCCGTTGTGCGGCAGCCAGAAGAATCTTCGGCGAACCGGGCGTAGAAGCACAAGAATATGCGATCAAGATTCGTGATGTAATCTATGACACACGTTATAAGAATATGTATTAAAAACTATTATAAAAAATGTCAAATATAAAGGAGAATTAAAATGTCAGAAAACAAAGCGCTTGAACTCATCCTATCCAAATGTGATGAAAAAAACCAAAAAAAAATCAAACTGATCAGCAATGGTGAGATCTTAAACAAGATTGCAGACAGAATCGAGCTTTGTAATCCTAAAGATGTCTTCGTTCACTCAGGCAGTGAAGAAGATTGCGAATATATCAAAAAGATGTCTTTAGAGACAGGCGAAGAATCACCTTTGGCTATGGAAGGCCATACGATTCATTTTGACCCGCCAACAGAGCAAGGCCGCATTGTTAAACAAACATATGCGATTGAAGATGAAGGTATGTTCACATCTTCCCTTGCAAAAGCTATGCCAAGAGCTGAAGCTGATGAGCTCATCCAAGCCAACATGAAAAACATTATGGATGGAAAAACAATGCTCGTTGCTTTCTATATCCGTGGACCTGTTGGTGCACCAACAGCTTATCCATCTTTAACAATTTCAGATACATGGTATCTTGGACATCAGCAAAACAATCTTTATAAATGTTCTCCGGAAGGCTTTGAAAAGCAAGTTGAAAAAATAGGTCTTTTCTTTACAAATACACATAGCAAAGGCACATTAGACACGCCTAATGCTTATGTTTTAACAGACAGAAAAAATATTGAAACTTGGGCATGGAACGTATCCTACTTAGGCAATTGTGCTTTAATCAAAAAAGGTCATCACAGATTGGCGAATGATGATGCGATCTATAATCACAGAGGTGATTACATGTCGGAACACATGTTCATCACTGGTATTAAGATGAAAGATGGTTCTATCGTGTGGATCGATGGCGCTGCACCATCAGGCTGTGGTAAAACAACAACAGCTATGGCTGGTGATACTTTCATCGGAGATGATCTTGCTCAAATCTGGATTGCAGATGATGGAACAATCCGTTCGATCAATCCTGAAATCGGAATCTTTGGTATCGTTAAAGACGTTAACAAAGAAGGTGATCCAATTCTCATGGAAAGATTGAGAAATCCTGGTTCAGAAGTCATTTGGTCAAATGTTTGTGTTTCTGATGGTGTTCCTTATTGGGAAGGCTCTGATGAAGAAACACCAAAGAGCGGAATAAACTTCCAAGGCGAATGG
>JAEWWC010000144.1 GCA_023396555.1 Bacillota bacterium | reverse complement strand
TTCCTTGCTCTTCATGAACTTATCGAAGCTGGCCGAGCCTTCCTTCTCCCACCAGTCCTCGTACACGTCGTCAAAACGCCAGTTGTGCCAGTGTCTGCGGTCGGACGCCTGCCAGCGGCCATGTCTGCGGTGCCATTCGCTGTCCGGCTTTTTGTGCCTGCCATGCCCCGGCATACCGTGGCCGAAACTTCCGAATAACAGCTTGGCCAGCAGTGCCAGTCCAAAGCCCTGCCAGTAGCCGATGATCCCCAGACCGAAGATCTCAGGCATCAGCCAGTTCCACAGCACCATAACCAGCGCTCCAACGACCAGTGCAAACAGCCCCGCGATGAACACCCCTCCTATAATGCTGCCCACCACGTGCCCGCCGTGATGTTTATATTCTTCCTTCATGATCGTTCCTCCTCATCGTCCTTCAATTCATCCAAAATGATCGCCAGCTTCTTGACGGCACGGCTCTTTCGGGAAAGCAGCGTCCCCACTGGTTCGCCCGTCTCACAGGACAACTCCTTGTAGCTTTTGCCGTTAAGCTCCGTTTCCACAAACACAAAGCGCGACTTTTCGTCCAGCAGTTCCAGCGCTTCCTCCAGCTGCCAGTCCAGAGTTTCGGCCAGCGCCTCGTCCTCCGCCGAACGGCTTTGCCCCGTCTCCGGCACATCGCCGAGCGTCTCCCTTTTGCGGCGGTTCAGCGCGTTGACGGCACTGTTGCGCAGCGACTGGTAAATATAAGCCGTTACGTTCGTGATGTCATCGCTATCGCCCCGGCCAAGGAGGTTCAGCGCGGTCTGCTGCACAATATCCTCCGCGTCGTAGTCATTCAGCTGCGAGAACGACGCGCGCAGATAGTTTTTGAACCTGTGAAAGCCGCCGGTCAGCGCCTCCGCTATGCCCATTGCCGCCCATTACCTCTTTCCTGCCGCCGTTACAGCGCGACCAGCATGCTACCCAACCGCAGCCGTTCGTCCGCCGCCGCCAGCGCCTGCGCTGCTTTGTGTCCCGCGGGTGTCAGCCGTACGTCACCGTAAGGTTCGTGCATCAGCAGCCCCTGCTTCGCCAGCTTGCCGATCGCGTTACTGACGCTGGGGCGCGAAACGCCCAGCGCCTCCGCGATTTCTGCCGGACGCGTTACGCCGCTGCCGCTTAAGTAGTAGATCGCCTTCAAATACATCCTGCCGGATGCCGTCATGTCCTGTCTCTCCTTTGGATATTCTGTTATTAAGACACTGCAAAGTGACCGTTTATTGCACAGATTCCAAATTAATTATAATTTATCCAATCAGTCATCGCCATAAGATAAAATACATATTATAATGAGTTGAAATTTCGAATGGAACGCAGATACATATTGTGAGGGATTTAAATGGAGCAGGGCATACAGCTTTTCAACAATACGATGATGGAAGCCGTCGCACAGAATAAGCGCTTCCTGAAAAAAAGAGCTTCTTATATTCCGACATTTGCGCAGATCGCCGCCAATATTAAAAGATCTGCCAAAGTTCGCAAAACGCTGGCGCAAAACGACAATCTCGTCGTTCCGCCCGTGCTGATACTCAGCGTCACCAACGACTGCAACCTGGCCTGCAAGGGCTGCTATGCCTGCAACCAGCAGCGCAACCGGTCCGCCGAGCTCAGCATGAACGACATCCGGCGCGTAGTGAGTGAAGCGGCGGAGCTGGGCGTCTGCGTCACGATGATCGCGGGGGGCGAGCCGCTCTTAAAGCCTGGCATACTCGAGCTGCCCGCGGCGCATCCGGAAATGCTGTTCATCATGTTCACCAACGGGCTGCTGCTGGATACCAAAGCCGCGCAGGCCGCCGCGCATTTGCGAAACCTGATCCCCATTGTCAGTCTGGAGGGCGGGCGCGTATTGACGGACGAGCGGCGCGGGGACGGCATGTACGACACCGTGACACGGGTCATGGCACAACTGGATGCGGACAGACGTATGTTCGGTGTGTCCGTTACGCTCACCAGCCGCAACTACGACGAGATCATCCGAGGCGGATACCTCACCGACATGCAGTCGCGCGGATGCCGTGCCGCGTTCCTCATCGAGTACGTACCGTGCGGCGCGGAGGACGAGACGCTGTGCCTCACCGACGATCAGAAGAACCATCTGCGCCTTATCGAAAAGGACTTATACAAAAAGTACGATATGCTGGTGGTATCACTGCCGGGCAACGAGGACCCGTACGGCGGCTGCCTCGCGTCGGGCCGCGGCTTTCTGCACATCAGCTCCACCGGCGCTTTGGAGGCCTGCCCCTTCGCGCCGTTTTCGGACGCCAGCGTCAAAAACGCGCCGTTGAGAGACGCGCTCCGCTCACGCCTGCTCGCGAAGATACGCGAGGGGCACGAAACGCTCAAGGAGAGCCGCGGCGGCTGCGCGCTTAAGGAGAACGCCGCCTGGGTCGCTTCTCTGAAAAACGCCGAATAGATTTTTAGGTCTAAGACCATGGAGGCTCTGCCTCCACACCGCCGCTCAAGGGACTCGTCCCTTGAGAATCCCATCAAAAAAGCCTTCTACAAGGCTTTTTCGTATTTGTTATTGCTTTTTGAAGCGTTATATTCCGTTCACTACGTTGATCGGCTGACCGGAAAGATATGCCGCCACGTTCTTTGCCGTCTGTTCCATCAGCCTCTCGCGTGACGGGCGCGCCGCCCACGCGATATGCGGCGTTATGATGATGTTCTTCGCGCCCAGCAGCGGGTTGTCCACATGGATGGGCTCCGCAGACACCACATCCACCGCCGCTCCCGCCACCTTGCCGCAGTTCAGCGCATCCGCCAGCGCCTGCTCGTCGATCAGTCCGCCCCGCGCGATGTTGATCAGCATCACGCCGTCCCTCATGCGGGATATGGTATCTTCGTTGATCAAGTGCTTTGTCGCATCCGTCAGCGGGCAGTGCAGGCTGATCACGTCCGCTCTCGCCAGCAGCTGTTCCATCGTTACATAACTGAGTGTGTCCGACTCCGGCAAAGCCCGGCTTCCGCTCACCGCCAGCACCTTCATGCCGAAAGCCTGCGAGATAACTGCTGTCTTCTGTCCCGTGCGCCCCAGCCCCACGATGCCCATCGTCTTGCCGTTAAGCTCGCTCATCGGGTGCTTCCAGAAGCAGAAGTCAGGCGATGCCGTCCATTCGCCGTTTTTTACCGCCTCCGCGTGTGCACCGGTATGGCGGCACAACTCCAACAACAGCGCGAACACCATCTCTGCCACCGCGTCCGTCGCGTAGCCCGGCACATTGCACACCGGTATGCCGCGCTGCTTCGCCGCTGCAACATCCACCACGTCGTAGCCCGTCGCCAGTACGCCCACAAATTTTATATTCGATGCGGCATCAAACACGTCCGCCGTAAGCCGCGTTTTGTTGGTCAA
>JAEWWC010000076.1 GCA_023396555.1 Bacillota bacterium | reverse complement strand
CTGGGCATTCTGCTCCCGCTGCTCGTGGGGCATCTGTTCCCGATGGGCTGGATACTGCTGCCGATGCACGTTCCGGTGCTGCTGTGCGGGTTTATCTGCGGCGGTCCGTGGGGCCTGCTGGTGGGCGTGGTGACGCCGCTTCTCTCCAGTGTCATCACCGGCATGCCGGGGCTGTACCCCAGCGCCGTCGCAATGGCGTTTGAACTGGCGGCCTATGGTTTGCTGGCCGGTCTGTTCTACAAGCTATTCCCCAGGAACATCGGGTTCATATTCGTCTCGTTGATACTTGCCATGATCGGCGGACGCATCGTGTGGAGCCTCGTGAGCCTCGTGCTGTACGGCATCGCAGGCACGGCCTTCACATGGGGTGACATTTTCGGCGGCGCTGTCGTCATGGTATTCCCGGGCATCATCATTCAACTCGTACTGATCCCCGCCATCATGATCGCGCTGCAGCTTACACAGAACAAGAAACGGAGCCAGCCTGAAGCCGCATGAAGAACGTCATGCTTTCCCATATACTAAAATATCCTCTGATGCAGCCCGCCGATGTGGTGAAGCTGCTTTTCCAGAGTGAATATGCCGGCGGTCATTTGATTCAGAGCCCGGCAGAAAGCCTGACGCGCCTGATAATCGAATGCCGCGGTTTAGAGCCCCGCATCGCCGGTGAGGCGTTTGAGCCCATTGGCGGCGGGCTTTGCCGCCTGTATCTTTCCGCGATGACCGCCCTGGGTCTAAGTGAACAGACGTTGAACCGCTTGTTCGTCGCAACCGCGAATACGGTCAAGGGTACCGCGGAGCGCTTCCATGAAAAGCTGGAATTGTTTCTGGACTGCTGCCGCTGCAGTGTGCTGCCTTTCAACAGCGAACAAGCGGCAGCTTATGTCCGCGACTACCGTGAAAAGGGCTGCCCGCCCGTGTCCCACAGCGACGCCTACCACGAAGCCTATGCCCCCGCCTACCGCGTCGTCAAGGCGGCATACTGCCGCTACATCGATGTATTCCGACGCATTGACGCATTGCTGGACGAAAAAGCGTCCGTCACCGTCGCGATAGACGGCAACAGCGGCGCGGGCAAGAGTACGCTGGCCGCGCTGCTCGCAGAGACGTACTACTGTAACGTCTTCCATACCGACGACTTCTTTCTGCCGCCGGAGCGCAAAACAGACGAACGGCTGGCGGAACCGGGCGGCAACGTTGATTACGAGCGTCTGCACAATGAAGTGGCCGTAGGACTCAAAAATGGCGAGCTGTTCACATACCATCGTTACGATTGCCGAACAGGAAGACTGCGTGAACCGGTGCCGGTACCGCCGAAAAGGCTGAACGTGATCGAAGGGGTTTACAGCCTCCACCCCGCGCTGGACCTGGCATACGATTTGTCCGTTTTTCTGAAAACGGACGACGAGACACAGCTTGAGCGCATACGTGCCCGAAGCGGCGATGATCTGTTAAAGCGTTTCAAAGATGAGTGGATACCACTTGAAAACCGCTATTTTAATTCTTTTGGCATCGAGCAAAAATGCGGTATCGTTTACGATGGTAAATTTCTGCTTGACGAAAATATGGCTGCATGCATATAATAAGTCAAGCAAATTGTAGGAGCGCGTCGATGAACAACTGTTTGTCCGCAAATCTGTATTTTTCGTTTAGCAACCCGGGCTATTATTATGGCTTCGGGTATTTGACGTTAAAACAGAATAAGCGGACAACGGCAGAATGGGCGGCTTGACACTTACATAAGGCGTATAGATATATGCAGATAAAGGGAGCTCATCACCGGGCTCCCTTTTTGATTTATTATCAGGCAGGAGGATGAAACAATGATTATTATCTTGAAGCCCCAAGCGGATGCCGGCAAGGTTGACAGTCTGGTCCATTCGCTGGAGACGGACTTCGGTCTCGAGGTGCAGCGCATGGACGGCGTGAATTACTCGATACTGGGCCTTATCGGCGACACTTCGGCGCTCGACATGGAGCCGATACAGGAGCACGAGGCGGTCAAAAAGGTGATGCGCGTGCAGGAGCCTTACAAGAAGGTCAACCGCGCGTTCCACCCCGATGCTACCGTGATAACGGGCGACGGCTTCACCATAGGCGGCGAGCAGCTGGCGGTGATGGCGGGTCCGTGCTCGGTGGAGGACGAGGAGCAGATAGTCTCCGTCGCGAAGGCGGTGAAGGCCGCGGGTGCGAATTTCCTGCGCGGCGGCGCTTTCAAACCGCGCACCAGCCCATACCGCTTCCAGGGCCTCGGCAAGGAGGGTTTGGAGTATCTGCTGACGGCGAAAAAGGAGACGGGGCTGCCCATCGTTTCCGAGATCATCAGCACTCAGGACATCGACATGTTCGTGGATATGGTGGACGTGATACAGGTGGGTGCGCGGAACATGCAGAACTTCGTGCTCTTGAAGGAGCTGGGCAGGACGCAAAAGCCGGTGCTGCTCAAGCGAGGTCTGTCCGCCACCATTGAGGAGTGGCTGATGAGCGCAGAGTACATCGTCGCGGGCGGCAACCCTAACGTGATACTGTGCGAGCGCGGCATCCGCACGTTCGAGACGCAAACGCGCAACACGCTGGACATCTCCGCGGTGCCGGTGATCAAGCGGCAGAGCCATCTGCCGGTGATCGTGGACCCGAGCCACGCCACCGGATTATGGTGGGCGGTGGAGCCGCTGTCTGTAGCCGCGATATGCGCCGGTGCAGACGGTGTAATGATCGAGGTGCATGAGAACCCCGCCGCGGCGCTGTCAGACGGCAAGCAATCGCTGTTGCCCGAGACGTTCTCCGCCGTCGTGCAGAAGCTCAAAGGTGCTGCGGCGCTGATGGGCCGGACGGTGTAACGATGGAGGCTCACTTTAGAAGCGCCCGCGTGCTGATCGCGGGGTTGGGGCTCATCGGCGGCTCCGTCGCCAAAGCGCTCCGGCAGGCGGGCTTAACGCATATCGACGGGCTGGACACCGACACCGCCACGCTCGCCGCCGCGGAAGCGGAGGACGTGATCGGCAGCGGTTTTCAGGCGGACGGCGCAATCTACGATATCGTGATATGCAGCCTCGCGCCGCAGACGGTCCCCACGCTGTATGAGCAGGTTCGCGGCAGTTTGAAGACAGGCGGCGTATTCGCGGAGCTATCTGGACTGAAAAGCGTCGTCGTGCGTACGCTCATTCCGGCGCTGGCGGACAGGCATGAGCTGCTGTGCCTGCACCCGATGGCGGGCAGCGAAAAATCCGGCTACGCCCACTCAGACGCGGCGCTGTTTCAAGGCGCGACACTGATACTGACACCCACCGAACGCACCGGTGAAGCCGCCCTTGCGTGGGCGGACTTACTGCGTGACGCGCTGGGCTGCGGCGACATGCCCTCCCTCACGGCGGATGCGCACGACCGCATCGTCGCGGACATGAGCCATCTCCCCCACATCGCCGCGCTCTCGGTGCGCGCTGTAGGTAAAAGCAACGAAACCTATGCTGGCGGAAGCTATCGTTCGGTGACGCGCGTCGCAGACATCAATGCTCCGCTCTGGGCAGGACTATTGACGGACAATGCAGAATATCTGCTGGAAAGCATCGGCAAGCTCCACGCCCACCTGGACGCGCTGGAAGCCGCGGTGCAAGCCCGTGACGCGGCAGCACTGGAGCAGCTGCTGCGCGAAATATCCGGTAACAGTTCCGCAAGGGAGGATTCATGAAGGAGATCATCGTCAAGACACCCTCGTCCGAATACGCCATCAACATCGCTTCCGGGCTGTTGCAAAGCGTGCCGCGCAGGCTGGCGAAGGCGTTCACCAAAAGCCGCTTCGCCATCATCACCGACGAGACGGTGAACAGGCTATACGGGGCGGCGTTGGCAGCCGCGCTCACGGAGGAAGGCAAGGACTGCCGAGTGTTTGCCGTATCTCCGAGCGAAGCGTCCAAGAGCATCGCGACCTTCGGCCAGCTGTTAAGCCAGCTGGCGCAGCATAAATACAACCGCGCCGACGTCATCATCGCGCTGGGCGGCGGCGTCGTGGGTGACTTAGCCGGCTTCGTCGCAGCCAGTTATCTGCGCGGCGTAAAATACGTCCAGGTACCCACCACGCTGCTGGCGCAGATCGACAGCTCGGTGGGCGGCAAAACGGGTGTGAACCTGCCGGAGGGTAAGAACCTCGCAGGCGCGTTCTATCAGCCCGCGGCGGTGTTCATCGACCCCGCACTCCTATCCACGCTGCCCGATGCCGACTTCGCGGACGGCATGGCGGAGCTCATCAAATACGCGCTGATCCGTGACGCCAACATGTTTGCGCTGCTGGAAAACGGCCCTGTCGTTTCGGCACAGTCGTCTCTGCTCGAAGATCTGATCATTCGATGCGTAGCCATCAAACGCGATGTGGTGATGGCGGACGAAAGGGATACGGGCGAGCGCATGCTCTTAAACTTCGGGCACACCATCGGGCACGCCATTGAGCGTATCTGTTCCGGAAAAGGTATCCCGATGACACATGGCAAAGCCGTCGCGATGGGCATGGTAGCCATTGCAGCCGCCGGCGAATGCAAGGGCCTCACCCAACCGGGCACCGCTTCGCGCATTGAGGATGTGCTGAAAAAGAGCGGTCTGCCGTACAGCACCGAGGGCTTCGACCGGGATGACATTCTGGATGCCATACTCGTCGACAAGAAGAACATGGCGGATATGCTGCACCTCGTTATGGTCAGCGAACCAGGGCAGTCGTTCCTGCACCGCACCCCCCGCGCCTCCCTGCCAGACTGCCTGTAGTACCCAAAAGCTTATTTTTTGAGGATCTCATAGTATTGGGGAAGATTTATGGATTTGACAATACGACCAAAAGAATTATCCGGCTCCGTCGCGGTGCCGCCCTCCAAGAGTGCGGCGCACCGGGCCATCATATCGGCGGCGCTGGCGGACGGACGCAGCACCATCACAAATGTGGACCTCTCCAACGACATCCGCGCCACCATCGGCGCGTGCCGCGCGCTGGGCGTGGATATGTGCACGAACGACGATACGCTGACCGTGGACGGCGGACGGCTCCGGCTGACGGGCGACCCCATAGACTGTTCCGAGTCCGGCTCCACGCTGCGGTTTTTCATCCCCGTCGTATGCACGCTCCCCGGTGAAAAGACGTTTACCGGCCATGGGCGGCTGCCGCTTCGCCCCCTGGATTCATACCTGCACATATTCGATATGCAAGGCATCGGTTACACCCGGCTACCGGGAACCAACCTGCCGCTGACCGTTTCCGGTACGCTGCGCTCCGGCGAGTTCCGCGTGGACGGGCGCGTCAGCTCGCAGTTCGTCACGGGTTTGCTGTTCGCACTGCCCTTGCTCAAAGGCGATTCCAGCATTTCCGTCATCGGCGGCTTCGAGTCGCGCGGCTATGTGGACCTGACGGTGGATATGCTGCGCCGCTTTGGCATCGACATGGCTGTTGATGGCGATAATTTCACCATCAGGGGTGGTCAGCGATACGTGCCGCAGAATATCTACGTGGAGGGAGACTGGTCACAGGCCGCGTTTTTCCTCGTAGCGGGTGCGATCTCTGGCGGCGTGCGCGTTGCGGGCTTTGATGATAATTCGCTTCAGCCGGACAGCGTGATTGCAGAACTACTGATGCGCATGGGCGCAGATATCTCATGGGAAGGTGATGAGTTCGTTTCCGCCCCAGCCAAGCTGCACGGCACAACGATCGACGTATCGCAGTGTCCCGACCTCGTACCGCCGCTGGCCATCGCCGCCGCATACGCAAAAGGCGTGACGCACATCACAGGTGCGGCTCGGCTGCGCATTAAGGAGTCCGACCGTTTGCACGCTCTGGCGCATAACCTTGCCGCTCTGGGCATCCGCACGGAGGAGCTGCCGGACGGGCTCATCATCCTTGGCGGGCAGCCCACGGGCGGCGAGATCGACAGCTTCGGCGACCACCGGATCGCGATGGCGTTCTCGATAGCGGCGGCGGGCGCGTCCGGCCCCGTCACCATACGCGGCGCGGAATGCGTGGATAAATCGTATCCGAAGTTCTACGACGACTACAAAGCACTGGGAGGAGATATACAATGAGCAGCGTCTGGGGCAGACACTTCATCATCGACATATTCGGCGAATCGCACGGGCCCAAGATCGGCGCGGTGCTGCACGGCGTACCGTCCGGCACCGTAATCGACTTTCCCAAGCTCCGCACGTTTCTGGACCGCCGCAAACCGGGCAGCGAGGCGTGGTCCACCAAGCGCCACGAGGCGGACGACTTCGAAATCGTCAGCGGCTACTACTACGGCCACGCCACGGGCACGCCGCTGTGCGTGCTGTTCCATAACACCAACATGCACTCCAGTGATTACGACAACCGGCCCAACCGCCCCGGCCACGCAGACTATACCGGCCATGTACGTTACAGCGGGTTCAACGACCCACGCGGCGGCGGCCACTTCTCCGGCCGGCTCACCGCGCCGCTGGTGTTCGCGGGCGCTATCGCGGCGCAGGTGCTGGAGCAAAAGGGCATATACGCCGCCACCCACGTGCGCCGCATCGCGGACGTCACGGACGCGCCGTTCGATAAGACCAACGTACCGCGCGCGCTGGCGGAATCTCTTGCCGCCATGCGCCTGCCGTTGCTGGACGAAACCAAAGCGGCGGACATGGAGCAGCGCATCAAGGCCGCCTCTTCCGAGGGCGACTCGCTGGGCGGCGTCGTGGAATGCGCGGTGTGCGGCCTGCCCGCGGGGCTCGGCAGCCCCATGTTCGGAGCTGCAGAAAGCGTGATCACCTCGCTGCTGATGGCGGTTCCCGCTGTCAAGGGCATCTCGTTCGGCGAGGGCTTCGGCTTCGCCGGGATGCGCGGCAGCGAAGCCAACGACCCCTATGTGATGAAGGATGGACAAATCACTTCAATTACCAACCACAACGGCGGCATATTGGGCGGCATCACCAACGGCAGCCCGCTCGTATTACAGGCTGTCGTTAAGCCCACGGCATCCATATTCAAGCCGCAGCAGACGGTGAACCTGCAGACGATGGAGGAAGAAACGCTGTCGCTCAAGGGGCGTCACGACGCTTGTATTGTTCCGCGCGCAGCGGTGGCCATCGAGGCGGCGGCATACGTCGCCGTGCTGGACCTGATGATGGAAAGGGGTTGGTAGCATTGGGGTACAAAGAGGAAATCAGCGTCCTTCGGGACCGCATCAACGAGATAGACGCGCAGCTGGTGCCGTTGTTCGAGGCGCGCATGCGGGCGGCGGACGGTGTGGCCGAAGTCAAGCAGCGCTACAACATGCCGGTATACGACGCATCGCGCGAGGCGGCTGTGATCGATAAGGCTCTTGGATGTCTGAACGACGCCGCCTATGCCGAATCGCTGCGCCGCTTCTACCAGTCTCTGATGGGCATCAGCCGGCAACGCCAGCGCGCGCAGCTCAGCTTCCCCGCCTCCGCCCCCCGCGTGGACGGTGCGGTGGGCTACCTCGGCTTGCCCGGCTCCTTCTCGTATATCGCGGCGCATAAAGCCTATCCGAAAGCGGAGCTCAAAAGCCTGCCGTCGTTTCATGCCATATTCGAGGCGCTCAAATGCGGAGACATCGCGCTCGCCATGCTACCGGTGGAAAACACCGAAACGGGCAGCATCACCGCGGTGATCGACCTGCTGGCGCGCTACGGCTACTTCATCGTCGCAGAACGGCTGCTCAAGGTAACGCAGAGCCTGCTAGCTCCCGTGGGCGCAACGCTCGATACCATCACCAAGTTGTATTCGCACCCGGAGCCCATCGCCCAGTGCAGCGTATTCCTCTCGGACCATCCGCAGATCGCAGCGTTCCCTGCGCTCAGCACCGCGCAGGCCGCGCAGGACGTGGCGCGGATGAACGATGTCACCGTGGGCTGCATCGCGTCGCCCGAAGCGGCGGCGATATACGGCCTTGTCGAGTTGGCGTCCGGCATACAGAACAGCGACGGCAACAGCACGCGCTTCGCGGTGGTGGCCGCGCAGCCGCATGTTAACGCCTCCTGCGACAAGACCAGCGTCGTGTTCATGGTGGAGCACCGCCCCGGTTCGCTGCACGATGTGCTGAGGCTGTTCTCGGATGGCGGCGTCAATATCATGAAGCTGGAATCCCGCCCGCTCAAGGACAGGCCGTTCGAGTACCTCTTCCATCTGGACTTCGAGGGCAGCGTGGGCGACGCGCATGTCGCCGCCGTGCTGGACAGCGTGCGCGAAAAGTCCGCCGAGCTGACATGGCTGGGCTCCTACCCCGCATGGCGCAATAAAGGAGAA
>JAEWWC010000039.1 GCA_023396555.1 Bacillota bacterium | reverse complement strand
ATAAAAATGGGAAACCCTTTGGATGAAGGAACCGAGATGGGTGTATTGATAAGCCCGCGAGCGGCAATAGAGATAAAAAAGCAGGTTGAGCATACGCTCAGCCAAGGGGCAACGTGTACGTACGGCGGGCGGTTGATTGGCGCAACTTTTTACGAGCCCACAGTATTATTGGATGTAACACCGGAAATGGATATTTTTCGCGACATGGAGGTTTTTGGGCCGGTGTTTCCCATCGTAGGTTTTGACACCGAGGAAGAAGTCGTTAACATATCCAACAATACGCCTTATGGCTTAAATGCAGGTGTGATGACCCGCGATATGAAAAGGGCCTTTCGCGTGGCTTCCAAGATGCAATGCGGAAGCGTGGTCATAAACGGCTCGGGAAATTACCGTAACATTGATCAACCCCATGGAGGGCGCAAGCTCACCGGCCTCGGACGAGAGGGAATCTGTTGCACGCTGGAGGAGATGACTCAGCAAAAGGCATTTATACTAAAGTCGATACTACGGTAACAATGCTTCATTAACGCGCTCCTTGTCATAAAACGAGTTATCAAATATACTGATAACAAATTCAATAATAAGGAGATGCCCTTTGGCTGGTCAGTTAAGAAGTGAGATAGAGCGCCGTTTGCTTAACGACGAATATAATTGCGAAAAAGAGCTGACGATGTCAATCATCAGTGGGAAGTATAAGGTGGTAATTATATGGCACCTGGGCAATGAGGGGCCTCACCGGTATAGTGAGCTGTTCCGTCTGTTTAAGGAAATAAGCAATCGCATACTGACAAAGCAGCTAAGAGAGCTGGAACAGGATGGGATCATAGCCAGAACGATTTATCCGGTTGTTCCACCAAAAGTAGAGTATCACCTGACTGAGCTGGGCGAAACGATATTACCCATCGTCAATGAAATGTGGCGATGGGGAAAAGCTCATATGGAGTACTATCGCGATAAGCTAAAGAACAAGTGATATCTAACAACATTTAACTAAAGACCATCAAAGCCTGATCAATTATCAGCAACCGAAGAAGCGGCTATATTTTAGCATATACTGTTATCCGCGCCTTCTTTGGTGATGGCAATAATCTGTCGGAGGATACATTCGATGCGCGTCGTAACATTTGGAGAGATTATGTTGAGACTGAAGCCACAAGAGCATGAAAGGCTGTTTCAATCGCCAATGCTTGAAGCCACATTTGGTGGCGGCGAGGCTAACGTGGCGGTTTCTCTGGCTAATTTCGGAGATCAGGCCACCTTTGTAACGGTACTGCCGGACAATGCAATCGGCGACAGCTGCCTGATGGAACTGCGCAAATGGAATGTGGATACTGGGCACATTGTTCGAAATGCCGGCAGAATGGGTATATATTATCTAGAAAGAGGTGCAGCCCAGCGCCCCTCGCGTGTGATATACGACAGAGACGCCACTGCGCTGTCAACCGCGAACCCCGATATTATCAATTGGACGGAAATATTTGAGCAAGCCGATTGGTTCCATATCACAGGTATCACGCCGGCCATATCTGCCAATACGCTGGCAATGTCTCTCGAAGCTGTTAAGAAGGCTCGGGAGATGGGACTTCGGGTTTCGTGTGATTTGAACTATCGAAAGAACCTCTGGAAATATGGATTGTGCGCTGCCGAGGCTATGCCGGATATTGTCCAATACTGCGACGTACTGATAGCCAACGAGGAGGATTGTCAGAGAGCCCTTGGGATATTGACGGAGGTAAAGGTAGAATCAGGAGACCTTCCCATTATGGCTTATAGGCAGTTGAGTGACAGGGTATTGGCCAATTATCCCAACCTGTCACTAATCGCCATTACATTGCGCGAGTGCGCCAGTGCCGATATTAACAGCTGGTCTGCATGTATGAAAGATCGGGAGTCGTTTTATCTAAGCAAGAAGTATACCATCAGTGACATTGTTGACCGCGTGGGCGGCGGAGATGCATTTGCCGCCGGTTTAATACATGGTTTAAACAAGTTTGAAGAAAGGCAAAGCGCGCTGGAGTATGCAGTGGCAGCCAGCTGTCTTAAACATTCCATTCCCGGAGATTTCAACAGAGTATCAGTTGGTGAAGTGATGGCATTGATGGGCGGAGATGCATCCGGACGAGTACAAAGATAACTCTTATTATAACTATAATTCCCATTTAAATATCACAATCATTAAATCAACCACTGTAGAAACAGTGGTTGATATTGTAATATGGATTCAACTTGAAGAAATATTATTCAAACATAAACTTTTTGTGAAAATTACCTCTTCCATATCTCAATAATTGTTGTATAATGTGAAAGAATAATTAAAATGGGGGAGAAGGTGGTTTTCATATTTTCGCTTCCATAAAGAGTATAAACGGCAGCGTTTATATATAAAAATTATTTTTCAAACATCATGTTATGTTTAAGGAGGTATTATGAATTTAATGATTCTAGCGCCCATCGGCGCCGTGCTGTCATTGCTCTTCGCTGGCTTTTTGGCCATTCGTATAAAGAGCTTTTCCACCGGCACAGAGCTGATGACAAAAATCTCCGCGGCGATCAAGAAAGGTGCCAAAGCCTATCTGAAGCGCCAGTACACCGGTGTCGGCATATTCTTTGCCGCCATGTTCGTTGTATTGCTCGTGCTTTCATTCTTAAAGATGGTCAATCCGTTTGTGCCGTTTGCGTTCATCACCGGCGGCTTCTTCTCCGGTATGTCAGGTTTTATCGGCATGAGCATCGCGACGTCGGCGAACTCACGCACCGCTTTTGCGGCAAGCCAGAGCCTGAACAAGGGTCTGCGCGTTGCATTCTCGTCCGGCGGCGTCATGGGCTTTACGGTTGTGGGCCTTGGCCTTTTAGACCTGTCCATCTGGTACTATCTGCTTCAGATCTGGTATGACCCGGCAACGTTTGAAGGTATTCAGGGAATCACCTCCGCGATGCTGACCTTCGGCATGGGCGCATCCTCCATGGCGCTGTTCGCGCGCGTGGGCGGCGGCATTTTCACCAAAGCAGCTGACGTTGGCGCTGACCTCGTGGGTAAAGTGGAAGCCGGTATTCCGGAAGACGATCCGCGTAACCCCGCTGTTATCGCTGATAACGTGGGCGACAACGTGGGCGACGTGGCTGGCATGGGTGCCGACCTGTACGAATCTTACGTTGGATCCATCGTATCCACCGCTTCGCTTGCTGTCGCGGCAGGTTTGCAGGCGGGTGTTATCATACCAATGGTCATGGCGGCGATCGGCATTGTTGCTTCCATCGTCGGCACGTTCTTTGTGCGCTCTGGCGAAAAGGCAGAGCAGAAGGTGCTGCTGGGCGCGCTGAGACGGGGCGTCTACATCAGCTCGATTCTTATTGTAATCGTTACGTTTATACTGATAAGAATGATACTGCCCGATAATATCGGTGTATTCTTCGCAATAGTGTCAGGACTGCTCGCAGGTATACTGATCGGTTTCTTTACAGAATACTACACTTCGGATACATATAAGCCGACCAAAGATGTGGCTGATTCGTCTAAAACGGGTCCCGCGACGGTCATCATCGGTGGTATTGCACTGGGCATGAAGTCGACATTACTGCCTGTCATCATTGTCGGCGTATCGGTGCTTGTTTCGTTCTTCGTATCGGGAGGCGCAAGCAGCTTCAATATGGGACTGTACGGCATTGGCCTCTCCGCTGTCGGTATGCTCTCCACGTTGGGTATTACACTTGCGACAGACGCCTACGGCCCGGTGGCGGACAACGCCGGCGGTATTGCTGAAATGAGCCACATGGATCCCGAAGTCCGCCGTCGTACCGACGCGCTGGATTCTCTGGGCAACACCACAGCTGCTACAGGCAAGGGTTTCGCGATCGGCTCTGCTGCGCTGACGGCGCTTGCACTTATCGTGTCGTATACGAATGAGATTCATCTGGAAATGATCAATCTGCTTGATCCGGCGACACTTATCGGCCTGTTTATCGGTGGCATGCTTCCGTTCCTGTTCTCTGCGATGACGATGAAGGCTGTCGGTCGCGCGGCTCAGGGCATCGTGGTTGAAGTACGCCGTCAATTCCGTGAAATAGTCGGCCTGATGGAAGGCAAAGCGGAACCGGATTACGCGCGTTGTGTGGACATCTGCACGCGCAGCGCCCAGAAAGAAATGATATTGCCGGCGCTTGTAGGCATCATATCGCCAATAGTTGTTGGCCTGATTCTTGGACCATATGCCGTGGCGGCGATGCTGGCTGG
>JAEWWC010000277.1 GCA_023396555.1 Bacillota bacterium | reverse complement strand
AGGTTGGCAGGAAACGGTGGGTATGGCGTAGATAGCCCATATGCGAAGGTGAATGCGGCGATAGAGGCGGAAACTGCGGCGAGGCAGGCGACGGCAAATACTAAGCGCGTTGACAGACCTGTAAGTTTAGAAGATAATAACAATAGTGATACAGTTAGCGCAAATAAGAAAGCTGTTGCCCAAGTTTCATATGGTGATCAATACACTAAAGGTAAGAATGGGCGAAAGGAATTGAAAGCAAATGTGTCATATACGACTTCTGATGGATATAGGTATTCAACTGATGGGCTCGGGCGTATTGATGGAGCCGAAGGAACGCTCATCAGAGGTGAAGGGGAAAGAAATGAATATGCGCAAAGCATCGTAGGTCGGGAGGACAGACTGCCAACAGATGATGGCGGGCATTTAATCGCCAAAATATTTAAAGGATCAGGAGATATAGACAATCTGGTTCCAATGGACGCGACCTTAAATCGTGGAGATTGGAAGGCAATGGAGAACACTTGGAAAAAAGCTCTTGATGAAGGTAAAATGGTTAAGGTAAAAATCCAGCCAAGATATGAAGGGGCATCAAATAGACCAGTATCCTTTGTAATAAAGTATAATATCGAAGGACAAAACATGAGAATTATAGAATTTGATAATTGAGGAGACAAAAATGATTGATGAAAGAAATTTAACGAAATATTATCAAAGCATTGCTGAAAAACTAGACGA
Organism: Bacillota bacterium; assembly: GCA_023396555.1. GTDB lineage: Bacteria > Bacillota > Clostridia > Christensenellales > SZUA-584 > SZUA-584. The sequence goes on along the minus strand of JAEWWC010000277.1, from coordinate 4,654 downwards.
AATAGTGCCTGTAGAATGGGATGAGATAGTTATGTATGGTGAAGAGCTTGGAGATGTCAGGACTGCTTGCTTGTATTATAAACAAAAAGGAAAAGACGAATATAGGTCCGGTGGGCTGATTCCAAGTGATTATTGTGTAGATGCTGACGTGTATGCAGAATTAATATATGAATTAATGCATATAAATAAAAAATTGTGGAAAGAATTTTTGGATGCAGATGTGTCAACGTGGGAGGCATTTACTTTCCACTTATCTCCTGATTATCATTTTAAAATTAAATTTGGATATAAGATAAATAGAGAGATTAGTGACTATGAAAGAGAGATTATTTGGGCATATAATGAACTTGGAGCAATACCCAAAGACGTTTTTTCAAAAAAAATACTTGAAGGGTACTTAGCTGAAAAGAACTAAAAACTAATGGCTTCATTCGCCGGGAGAACATCCTTCCGGCTTTTTCTTTTTTCGGCTGACTACAGACCTTTACGAATCTGGGCGTGGATTTTGCGTTCAGCCTGTTCGTGAACTGCAGGAGCGGCGGCGATTACCTTGACCCGCAGACGGGCGAAAAGATAGACATTCCAGAGGGTAAGACGCTGCGTAGCGTCGACCCCGAAGCGGCGAGATTCTACGAAGCTTTGGGCGATACGAAGGTGACAGGAGAGCTGCATAACGCTGTAGGGGATATTTATATGGATTACATGAATATACCTGAGAGCGTGGTGTCAAGAAGCGACTTTGAGAATTTTCGGTCGGCATATTATATCTATGCTGAGAACCCAACGATAAAAAACGGAGCGGCATTTCTTGAAGAAGCGTCGAAGATATATGATATGCCCGGAGTGACACAATATACCTTTGATCCAATGGTTACAATGGATGCGGCGGCAAATGCAAGATTTCGCGGCACGTTGGACGAGGTGCAAGTGGCAAGGGAAGCGGGGATGACACTGCAGGAGTATCTGTCGAGCAAAGGCGCTACGAATACGTTTACGGATGTGGAAGCGGCGGCTGCCGATGTATATGGTTTAGGAATGAAAAAGATGGACGGAGAGGGGGATGTTGGGTATAATGGAAAAAAGGGAGCTTCGCTTGTCTTTAAGCTGACGCCTGAACTTGAAAATCACATTATGTATGCAGATCCATCAACTCCCAGAAACAGAGGTATTGGCGGAGCGCATAATAGTGAAGAGTTTTTTAAGAATGATGTGAATATAGTTAAGGCAATTCCAAGTGAGGATATACCGGGGATTACTTATTATGAGTACACCATGCCTTTACTTGGTAAGGACAAAATACTAATTGGAGGTTACGGAAAGAAGATACACAAGAAAACTGTTTATGACCCAAAGGTATTCTCACACAGCGAGTACGTGAAGCGTGGGTTGGAAGCCGCAAATTACTCATATAGAGTAAATGGATTGATTGGAGCAGTATGGGAAGGGTTCGATTCACAAGGCGTAAAATGGATCGGATATGGAAGGAATGGTAAACCAACCTCCTTTTTTCCCGATGTCATATAATAAATAGGAGGAAATTAAAATGAACGATAGCTTTCTAATACATGAAGAGGATATGTTGAAAGATGAGCATTTACCTGTAGTTGTATTTTATGGTGTGATATCAGATAAAAATGAATTTTTACGAGTGATTGAAGTTTTATCCAATGGGGTCGGTTTTGGTGTTGACCTCGCGGACTGTTCTTTTCCAAGTGACGTCGAAGTGGAATCCGATATGTTCGAAGACGGTGTAGAATTTTCATTGGATAATGGCGAGGCTGTGATAATAAGCTATGAGGAATTCTACTATTATCTGAAAAAAGCCTGTGTGAACTATCTTAGCAAATATCCCACGGAGAAGGATACGATTGAGCGGATATTAGAGAAAGTCAGGAAACGGTATAACATATCTGAGTAGTATGACCATATTGAAGTGGAAATTGCCGGGCTTCAGCATTGCCCGGCTTTTTTCTTTCCCTCGCAAGCTGAACCTGCAAAAGCGGTATCTCGAGTTGAACAAAAGCAACAGCGTGTTCGACCAGATGTATAAGCTGTACCTCAAGCGGCTGGTGGACAAGGACCAGTTCAAGGCCATGACGGGCATCGAGGTGAAGGCTATGCCGAAGCCGCATAAGGTGGTGAAGGCAAAGCCTGTGGCAGCGAACGCGATATTGTATCAGGTTCAGAGCGCGGTTCATAAAGAGAAAACAAGTGGGCAGAGCTACAACGGGTATGGCGGCATGAGGAACACCGCCAGCACGCCTTGGAGCCAGTATAACGGGTACGGCGGCATGCGCAGAACATCATCTGAAACAAGCGGCAAGAAGACGGGCAGCAATGCAAACAATAATCAATCGCACACTGATTGGATGGCAATGAGCAACTATGTGGAAAAAAACAAAGATGTACTAGAAAAAGAGTTTGGGGCAACAAATGTGGCTCTCGTGTCAGGTTATCTAGAGCTGAACAAAGCATATGAGCCGTTTGAGGGGACGGACGCCTATCAATCATTCGTTGGATATAATGAGCTGATGGCAAACTCGGAGCAGTATATACAGGATTTGGGTGAAAGCGGGTTTTATCAGAGACTCGCTGTTGAGGCTTCCAAGGCGCAGGATAAGCTGGATGTTCTTTTTGACACCTATAAAAAAGAAAAGCATAGATTTCCGTTCAGTAAGTTAGCAGAAAAGTATCCAACGGTGATGAGGAAGTATAGCTATGATCCGACAAATCCCGAGGACATGAACAGAAAAGCATGGGACTTTACACCATTGAATTTGGATTGGAATGAAATAGCGGAGGAGTATGGTTATTCTCCGGGGAAAGGGGGCTGGAACGCCGATAAAATTATTGAGATGCTTGATCAGGCGCAAAAAAAGGAGACTCAGGATTTTGCAATCAAGTTTGGTTTCTCTCCCTACAACACAATATCGGACGGCGTTAATGAAGAACGAGGATTCAAGGGCAGAGATCATATGGACAGCGAAACAGAGGCACATAAAGAGATAATCCGCGAAATGTGGGAAGGACTTTCGTTTTCAACGCGTAATTGGTCTGTTCCAATTGATTATAATACTGAAACATATTATCTCTACGCTGCTAATAATGGGATTAAGTTGCCTACCGCCGAAGATGACTATATTGATATATCAGGCTATTTTGAATCAAATGAGTATAAGCTGATACAGGAAATATATAATCAGCAAGTACAGTCAGCATACAGTGATTACACAACACCCGTAGATAAAAAAGCGGTTGAAGAAATATATGGGGCAGAATCTACTGAATATCTGGCTGCTCAGCAACAAAATACTCAAATTGAAGAAAACAATAAAAATCTCGATCTAAAAACCGTTGAATATATGAAGGCGAGGATTGGCTTATATAGCCCAAGCGTTCAGGATTCAATACAACGAATCATTGATAATTACAACGAAGTTTCGACGCTGGAACAGATAGTTTATGCTATTTCATTTGGTCGCTTTGGAGAATTGCCAAAAAATAAAACGGAGCTTACAGACGAGGAGAAGGATCTTTTTGAGTCAGTCCGACGAACTGTATTTGGGGATATGGTCAAAGAGAGTATTCGGGCAAAGGAAGAGGCAGATGATACAACAGCACTGGCTAAAGGAGCACAGATCGTCGGCCAGGCATTTTTTGAGCCAATGGCAGACCTTAAAGATTTATTACTTGACACTAACAATATGGGATTAAATTCGTATTACAGGGATGCTGAAAAACAATACCAAACAAATGTAATGCAAAATTCATCGGGATATAGCGACGTTTACGGGACTTTTATTAACGCTGCCAGCGTCGGCGCGGAACTAATGGCCGATGTTTTAATTGGAAAAGCCATGGGGGGTATTGCTGATGCTGTTTCTGATGCTCTTGGATACAACTTCGCCGCTGGCATGAGCGGTCTTTTACCTAACGAAGGCCTTGCTACGAACTCCGTTATTGAAAAGATTGCGTCAAATGATATGTTGAAAGGCATGATGGTCGCCCGATTCGCTGATGCATATGGCAAATATTCAAGCAGCGGGCTTGATGAGAATTCCGCCGTTATTTATTCGTTGGTGGATTCGGTTGGAACAACATACATTGAAGGATTGGGCGGTATCGGATCAAGAACAGGTGGGATGTTCTCATCGGGTCTTCTGAAAGCACCTAAAACAACGGTAAACAAAATATTTAGTAAGCTGTTTGAATATGGAACAACGGTATTTGAGGAATATGGGGAAGAAGAACTGCAGGCGGGTCTTCAGGGAGTGCTTGAAAGCAGCGCCACGGGTGTGCCATTTGCTGATACATCAGCAGTTCAGGAATTTGCGCCGGAGAATATTGGTTCGACTACTGGAACTATTGCAATGACTGTCGCGCTGTTCACACTATTTGGGATGCCCGCAAAGATGAATATTAACGCAAAACCGGCATTGTCCGCTCTGGAGCAGTATATCGACACTGGCGACAGGGCTGACTTCGAACAGGCTAAAACGCTTACCTCCGAAGCCATTGACAACGCGATAGAATCCGGGTTGCTCTCTCAGGAAGAAACCGACGTACTAAAGAAGATCAAAGCCCAGATCGTTACCACCGAAAAGGTCGGCACAGATTCGGGCGACATCGTTGTTGATGTGCAAACGCGGAATGG
>JAEWWC010000082.1 GCA_023396555.1 Bacillota bacterium | reverse complement strand
CCCAACATAAAAGGAGCCGGATGAAAAGCTTTGTGATGATGCTGTCGTTCTTTACGCGGATACCGGTGAGGGCGACGGACAGCATTGATGAAACCGCATACAGGAAGGGCATCAAATGGCTGCCGGTAATCGGCCTGCTGCTGGGGGCGGCAACGGGCGCGGTGTCGCTGCTGCACGTTTTTGCGGGGCCGTATCTGGGGGCGTTTTTGGCGGTGCTTGTCTACCTGCTGCTGACGGGTGGGCTGCATGCGGATGGGCTGGCGGATACGGTGGACGCGTTCGGTGCGCGGAGGGATAAGGAGAAAACGCTGGCGATACTGAAGGATAGCCATATCGGCGCTTTCGGGGCGCTGGCGCTTATCGTACTGGTGGCGGGCGATACCGTTGCACTGGCGGGCGCGGGACGGGAGGCTTGGCTGTTTCCGCTGGCGGGGCGGGCTGCGGCGCTGCTTGTGGCGCGGATGTTTCCCTGCGCACGGCCTGGCGGTCTGGGACAGTGGTTCATTGATGGCGTGAAATGGCCGCACGTGATATTCGCGGTGCTGCTGTACGCGGCGGCGGCTTTTGCCGCCAGCATTGACTACGATCAGGCGGTCTGGCTGCCGGGAACGTTTGCGGCGATGCTGGGTGCGTTCGTGCTGGCGGCGGGCGTGACGCTGCTGATCGTGAGCCGTTTTTCGCGGCGCATCAGCGGCATCACGGGCGATATCGTGGGTTTTTCCGTGGAAGCATCACAGTTTATATATCTGCTGGCGGCAGCGCTGCTGCATGAAGTGATCAAATAGCGCGGCGGCAAATCTGTCACGAAGCGACAAAAATCATGCTTTGACAAACGGGACGGACGCTATATAATGAAGACGCGGGACAAAATATGAAAGAGGGACGGCTATGGGAAACTCGATAAACGATATAATGATGGAAGACTTTCAGAACGTTGTCAGCGAACTGCTCATCAGAAACAGAAGCATACTGGATATAATTACGAAGATACAGACCAGCGACGCGCGCGTGAACCGCGCCGTGATCAAGTCCGTCACGCACTGCGGCTGCATTCAGATAGACGGTAAAAAGCAGACGTTTCCCGACGAAGCCAGCATGAACGAGCTTTCGGGGCTGGTATCCGCGCAGGTGAAGGGCGAGCTGTGCCCCGAATGCCGGCAGACGTTGGAGAAGGAGATCGGCGGGGCGCTGTTCTACCTCGCGGCGCTGTGTAATACGATGGGTATTAGCATGTACGACGTGATACTGAAGGAGAAGGAAACGCTGGACACGCTGGGCAGTTACAGCCTGAGATAGCAACCGTATCGATGACGAGCGGCAGCGAAAAGCGCCGCTTTTGTTTTATGCACTGAACCGACAAAAAAACAACTGATTCGACAGGAGAGCGAGAGACGAGACATGAAGCAACCATTCATCACCAAAGCGCAGGCTGAAGAGATCATCAAAACCTACCCGACGCCGTTTCACATCTACGACGAGCGCGGTATACGAGAAAACGCGCGCACACTGAATAAGGCGTTCGCTTGGAATAAGGGGTTCCGGGAATATTTTGCGGTGAAAGCGACGCCCAACCCGGCGATACTGAAGATACTGAAGGAAGAGGGCTGCGGCGCAGACTGCTCGTCGCTGACCGAGCTGATGATGGCGCAGGCTGTCGGCTTCACCGGCGGCGATATCATGTTCTCGTCTAACGTGACGCCCAAAGAGGACTATCTGTTGGCGGCGCAGCTGAATGCCGTGATCAATCTGGACGACATCACGCACATCGATTTTCTGGATGCGCTGACGGGAACCCCTGAGCTGATCGGCTGCCGGTACAACCCGGGCGGGCATTTCAAGCTGGAGAACCAGATCATGGACAACCCCGGCGAGGCGAAGTACGGCTTTACGCGGCCGCAGCTGACCGAAGGGTTTAAAAAGCTGATGGAAAAGGGCGCAAAGCGGTTCGGGCTGCACGCGTTTCTGGCATCCAACACCGCCACCACCGGCTATTATCCCACGCTGGCAAGCATGCTGTTTGAGACGGCGGTGGAACTGAAGAAGGAGACGGGCGCACAGATCGCGTTCATCAACCTGTCGGGCGGCGTGGGCATACCGTACAAGCCGGGCCAGAAGGGCAACGACATCATGCGCATTGGGGATTCTGTGCGGCAGGAGTTTGAAAGAATTATGGTGCCCGCCGGACTTGGAGACGTAGCGATATACACAGAGCTGGGCCGGTTCATGCTGGCGCCGTACGGGCATCTGGTGACCACGGCGGTCCACCGAAAGAATATCCACAAGCAGTACATCGGCGTGGATGCATGCGCAGCCAACCTGATGCGTCCCGCGATGTACGGCGCGTATCACCATATCACCGTGCTGGGCAAGGAAACGGAGCCGCTGGGACACAAGTACGACGTGACGGGCGGGCTTTGCGAGAACAACGACAAGTTTGCGGTGGACCGGATGCTGCCGGGAATCGATATGGGCGATATACTGGTGATACACGATACGGGCGCGCACGGCTTTGCAATGGGCTACAACTATAATGGCAAGCTGCGCAGCGCAGAGCTTCTGCTAAAGAAAGATGGCAGCGTGGAAATGATCCGCCGTGCGGAGACGCCGCAGGACTACTTCGCGACGTTCGACTTTACGGGTCTTTTCAAATAAACCTTTTTACAAAAGATGGCCTGCCTGCCGTGAAACACATACGCGGGCGGGCTATTTTTGAACTTTTTGAGAACATATGCGGAAAATGCCCCAATTGTCAAGTAAAAAAGTTTCCGAGAGCACCATTTTTTGTTGACAAGCAATTATCGGTGTAGTAGTATGTTATATTGCATTAACGTGTTCATAATAGGGGGAGTGTCTAATTTGCCGGTATAATAATCGGGATTTCCATAACAGAAAAGGCAGCATCGCGGAATAAAACGGGCCGAATTTGGGAACAATCTGCGAGTGCCTTTTTCCTTGAAACTTAAAGCGTCGATATTTTTAGCATAACGGGAGTGTGGTTTATAGCGTATGGTGCACGAAGTCAAAATTGGCAAGCGGAACAGAATGAGCTTTTCTAAGATCGAAGAGGTTTTGGAGATGCCGGATCTGATCGAGATCCAGAAGAACTCTTACAATTCATTTCTTGAGCAGGGGCTTCGGGAGGTGCTGAACGACATCTCGCCGATCACCGATTATTCGGAGAACCTCATACTCGAATTCGTGGACTACTATCTGGACGACAAGCCCAAATATACCGTCGAGGAGTGCAAGGAGCGCGACGTGAACTTTGCCGCGCCTTTGAAGGTGGTTGTGCGTCTGGTCAACAAGGAGACGGGTGAGATGAAGGAGCAGGAAGTGTTCATGGGAGACTTCCCGCTGATGACCGAGAAGGGTACCTTCATCATCAACGGCGCCGAGCGCGTTATCGTCAGCCAGCTGGTGCGCAGCCCCGGTGTGTATTATGATGAGGCGATCGACAAGTCGGGCAAGAAGCTGTACTCCGCAACGGTGATCCCCAACCGGGGCGCGTGGCTGGAGTATGAGACGGATTCCAACGACTGTTACTGGGTGCGCGTAGACCGTACGAGAAAGCTGCCGATGACGGTGCTTATGCGTGCGATGGGCTGCGGCACCAATCAGGAGATCATCGACTTGTTCGGTGATGAGGATTTCCTGCAGGCCACGTTCAAGAAGGACAACGGGCAGACTGTGGAAGAAGGCCTGATCGAGATATACCGCCGGCTGCGTCCGGGCGAACCGCCGACCGTGGAAAGCGCGCGACAGCTGATTGATTCGCTGTTCTTTGACCAGCGGCGATACGATCTGGCGCGCGTGGGTCGCTATAAATTCAATAAGAAGCTGTCTGTCGCGGAGCGCATCGAGGGGCAAAGAAGCGCCCAGAACATTGTGACCGAGGACGGCGAGCTGCTGGCTGCCAAGGGCGAAGTGATCTCCCGTGCGGTTGCGGAGAAGATTGAAATCGCGGGCATCAACAGCGTGACGCTCCAGATCGGTGATGTGGAAGTAAAGGTCGTCGGCAACAACTTCGTGCGGGTGGACAGCTACCTGCCGTTTGCGCCCACCCTCGCGGGCATCAACGAGAAGGTGCATTTCCCGACGTTCAAGGCGATACTGGCTGAATACGGCAGCGATGCCGAAGCGCTGAAAAAGCAGCTGAAGGCCCATATCGACAACCTGATACCCAAGCATATCATCATCGACGATATCATGTCTTCGATGAGTTATCAGATGGGCCTGAAATATGGCTTTGGAAGAACAGACGATATCGACCATCTGGGCAACCGCCGCCTGCGCAGCGTGGGCGAGTTGCTGCAGAATCAGATCCGTGTCGGTCTGTCCCGCCTCGAGCGCGTGGTGCGCGAACGCATGTCGATACAGGATATGGATGTGGCGACGCCCTCCAACCTGATCAACATCCGTCCGGTGACGGCGGCAATCAAGGAGTTCTTTGGAAGCTCCCAGTTGTCGCAGTTCATGGACCAGACCAATCCGCTGGCGGAACTGACTCACAAACGCCGTCTTTCCGCTTTGGGACCGGGCGGCCTGAACCGTGAGCGCGCATCGTTCGACGTCCGCGACGTGCATCATACGCACTATGGCCGCATGTGCCCGATTGAGACGCCTGAAGGCCCGAACATCGGCCTCATCGGCTCCCTGTCCACCTATGCGCGCATCAACGAGTACGGCTTCATCGAGTCGCCGTACCGTCTGATCGATAAGGCAAACAGTATTGTAACGGAGCAGATCGTCTACCTCACGGCGGACGAAGAGGATAAATACGTAGTGGCTCAGGCCAACGAACCCATCGGGGAAGATGGCAACTTCAAGCGCTCGCGCGTTATGTCGCGCCGGCAGGAGGAGATTGTCGAAGTGTCCCGCGATGAGGTGGACCTGATGGACGTTTCCCCGAAGCAGGTTGTTTCGGTGGCGACGGCGCTCATCCCGTTCCTGGAGAACGACGACGCGAACCGCGCGCTGATGGGTTCCAACATGCAGCGTCAGGCCGTGCCATTGACCATTACCGAAGCGCCCATCGTGGGCACCGGCATGGAGCACAAGGCGGCGCAGGACTCAGGCGCGGTTATCCGCGCGTATGAGGACGGCGTGGTGAGGAGCGTATCCGCCGACCGCATACTGGTGCAGGAAGCGGCGAGGGTGCGCGAATACCACCTGATCAAGTTCGCACGCAGCAACCAAGGCACCTGTATCAACCAGTACCCCATCGCGAGAACGGGGGAGGCGGTCAAAAAGGGTGACATCATTGCCGACGGCCCATCCACGGATCAGGGCGAGCTGGCGCTGGGGCGTAACGTGCTGGTCGGGTTCATGACTTGGGAAGGCTATAACTACGAGGATGCGATACTGATCAGCGAGCGGCTCGTTCGCGATGACGTATTTACATCCATACATATTGAAGGTTACGAGTGCGAAGCGCGCGACACCAAGCTGGGACCTGAAGAGATCACCCGCGACATCCCCAACGTGGGCGACGAGGCTTTGAAGAACCTCGACGAGCGCGGCATCATCCGCATCGGCGCCGAGGTGCGCGCCGGAGACATACTGGTCGGCAAAGTGACGCCCAAGGGCGAAACGGAACTGACCGCGGAGGAGCGCCTGCTGCGCGCGATATTCGGCGAGAAGGCGCGCGAAGTGCGTGATACGTCGCTGCGCGTTCCGCACGGCGAAGAGGGCATCGTGGTGGACATCAAGGTGTTCACGCGCGAGAACAAGGATGAGCTGACCGCGGGCGTCAACAAGCTGGTGCGCTGCTATATCGCGCAGAAGCGCAAGATTTCCGTGGGCGACAAGATGGCGGGCCGCCACGGCAACAAGGGCGTTATCTCGCGCATACTGCCGGTGGAGGATATGCCGTTCCTGCCGGATGGCACGCCGCTGGATATCGTGCTGAATCCGCTGGGCGTTCCCTCCCGTATGAACATCGGGCAGGTACTGGAAGTGCACCTTGGCTATGTGGCAAGGGCGCTGGGTTGGCGCATTGCGACACCCGTTTTCGACGGTGCAACGGAAGACGATATCATGGATCTGTTCCGTGACAAGAGCATGAACCCGGATGGCAAGACGGTGTTATTCGACGGACGCAGCGGCGAGCCGTTTGAGAACCGCGTGACGGTGGGTTACATGTATATACTGAAGCTGCACCATCTGGTGGACGACAAGATACACGCGCGTTCCACCGGCCCGTACTCGCTGGTCACGCAGCAGCCGCTGGGCGGCAAGGCCCAGTTCGGCGGGCAGCGCTTCGGCGAAATGGAAGTGTGGGCGCTGGAAGCTTACGGCGCGGCCAATACACTGCAGGAGATACTGACTGTGAAGTCGGACGACGTGGTGGGCCGTGTGAAGACATACGAAGCCATCGTGAAGGGTGAGAACATTCCGGAACCGGGAGTGCCCGAATCGTTCAAGGTGCTCATCAAGGAGATGCAGTCGCTGGCGCTGGATGTGAAGGTGCTGGGCGATGTGGGCGAAGAGATCGCACTCCGCGAGAGCGTGGACGACGACGTCGCCGGTCTGGAAGTGAACATCGAGGGCTCCGAGATGGATGCGGTGCCGGAGAAGCGTCCGGCCAAGCCGCGTGACGACGATTTCTCAGATCTCAGCTTCGAAGAGCTCGACGTGCCGGATATTGACGGCCTCGACGACATTGAAATTGACGTCGACAAGGATATGATGGGCCCCGGCACAGCTAGCAGCGACGAGGATGACGATTTTGAAGATGATTTCGATACCGACTTCTCAGGGGACGACGACGAAGAACTGGACGACGAAGATATTGAGAAGGACGGTTACAAGAGGGAAAAGGACGACTATGACGACGACAGTGGTTTGCGGGGCAAGAAGTACCGGGACGGCTACGATGACATGGAGTTCGAGTCTCTCGACGGACTGATCGATGATGGCGATGATCTGTTCGGCGACGACGACGATTACGATAAGTAAGGTTTAAAAGCTTTTTGGGATAAACGAGAGGAGAGGGATTATTTGTTCGAGCTAGGCAATTTTGATTCCATTCAGATTGGTTTGGCGTCCCCTGAGAAGATCAGGGAGTGGTCCAGAGGCGAAGTGAAAAAACCCGAGACCATCAACTACCGGACGCTCAAGCCTGAAAAAGACGGCCTGTTCTGCGAACGCATCTTCGGACCGACGAAGGACTGGGAATGCCACTGCGGACGCTACAAGCGTGTGCGCTACAAGGGCATCGTCTGCGACAAGTGCGGCGTGGAAGTGACGCGCGCCAAGGTGCGCCGCGAGCGCATGGGCCACATCGAGCTGGCTGCGCCGGTATCGCACATCTGGTATTTCAAGGGCATACCGTCGCGCATGGGCCTGCTGCTTGACATGTCGCCGCGCGATCTGGAGAAGGTGCTGTACTTTGCCGCGTTCGTCGTGACGGATCCGGGCAATACGCCGCTGGAGTACAAGCAACTGCTGACCGACAAGGAGCTGCGCGAGGCGCAGGAGAAATACGGCGAGGACGCGTTCGTCGCCAAGATGGGCGCTGAGGGCGTGAAGGATCTGCTGCGCCATATCAACCTCGACAAAACGGGGCGCGAGCTGAAAAAGGAGCTGGAAACCTGCGCGGGCCAGAAGCGTGTCCGCGCGATCAAGCGGCTGGAAGTCGTCGAAGCGTTCCGCCAGTCGGGCAACAAGCCCGAGTGGATCATACTCGACTGTATACCGATCATACCGCCGGAACTGCGTCCCATGGTGCAGCTGGACGGCGGCCGGTTCGCGACAAGTGACTTAAACGACCTGTATCGCCGCGTGATCAACCGCAACAACCGCCTGAACAGGCTGCTGGCGCTGCGTGCGCCGGACATCATCGTCCGCAACGAGAAGCGCATGCTGCAGGAAGCGGTGGACGCGCTGATCGACAACGGCCGCCGCGGCCGTCCGGTAACGGGTCCCGGTAACCGTCCGCTCAAGTCTCTCTCCGACATGCTGCGCGGCAAGCAGGGCCGGTTCCGTCAGAACCTGCTCGGCAAGCGCGTGGACTATTCGGGCCGAAGCGTTATCGTGGTGGGGCCGGAGCTGAAGATGACGCAGTGCGGTCTGCCCAAGGAGATGGCGCTGGAGCTGTTCAAGCCGTTTGTGATGAAGAATCTGGTGGAACAGGGCCTCGCTCACAACATCAAGAGCGCCAAGCGCATGGTGGAACGCGTGCGTCCCGAGGTGTGGGGCGTGCTGGAAACGGTCATCAAGGACCATCCGGTGCTGCTGAACCGCGCCCCCACGCTGCACAGGCTGGGCATACAGGCGTTTGAGCCGGTGCTGGTGGAAGGCAAGGCCTTAAAGCTGCATCCGCTGGTGTGTACCGCTTACAACGCGGACTTTGACGGAGACCAGATGGCCGTCCACGTGCCGCTCTCGGTGGAAGCGCAGGCGGAGTGCCGGTTCCTGATGCTGGCTGCGAACAACATATTGAAGCCGCAGGATGGCAAGCCGGTGGTGAGCCCGACGCAGGACATGGTCATCGGCAGCTATTACCTGACCATTCACCGCGCAGGCGCCAAGGGTGAGGATAGCTATTTTGCGTCGCCCGAGGAAGCGGTGATCGCTTATCAGACGGGCGAAATTGACTTGCAGGCCATGGTGAACGTCCGTTTTACCAAGACGATAAACGGAGTGAAGAAGAGCCGCTTGATGAAGATCACGCCGGGGCGCATCATATTCAATGAAGCGATTCCGCAGGATCTGGGCTTTGTGGACCGGTCTCAGCCGGACAGCGAGTTCCTGTTTGAGATTGATTTTCTGGTGGGTAAGAAGCAGCTCGGGAAGATCGTGGATTTCTGCTACCGTAAATACGGTGAAACCAAGACTTCTAACATGCTGGATGATATCAAGCGTCTGGGATTCCATTATTCCACGGTGGGCGCGATCACCATCAGCGTGAGCGACATCGTAATACCCGAAGCCAAAAAGGAGTATATCCAGGCGGCTGAAGAAAAGGTTCTTGAGATTGAGAAGAAATTCAAGCGTGGCTTTCTCACCAACAAGGAGAGAAAGGAAAACGTCATCAAGGTGTGGTCGGAGACCACCAATAAGGTGACTGATTCGCTGATGGAGGGCCTCTCCGAGTTCAACCCGGTATACATGATGGCCAACTCCGGCGCGCGTGGTTCCACCAACCAGATCCGTCAGCTGGCGGGAATGCGCGGCCTGATGGCCGATCCGTCCGGCGAGATCATCGAGATCCCGATTCGCGCAAACTTCCGTGAAGGCCTCACAGTGCTCGAGTTCTTTATCTCGACGCACGGAGCGCGGAAAGGTTTGGCGGACACGGCGCTTCGTACGGCGGACTCCGGTTACCTGACCCGCCGTCTGGTGGACGTCAGTCAGGATGTCATCGTGCGCGAGCTGGACTGCCTGAAGGAAGGCGACCCGGTGCGCGGTGTTTGGGTGGAAGACATCACGGAAGGCAAAGAGATCATCGAGCCGTTTATTGACCGCATCCGCGGGCGCTATGCCGCGGCGGACATCGTCGATCCGGCAACGGGCGAGACGATTGTGCGCTCGAACGAGTTTATCGCCTTCGACCACTGCCAGCGTATTGAAAAAGCGGGCATCAAGGGTGCTTACATCCGCTCGGTGCTGACCTGTAAAACGCGCCACGGTGTGTGTGCGAAGTGCTACGGCGCGGATATGTCATCCGGCAAGACGGTCTCCATCGGCGAAGCGGTGGGAATCATCGCGGCGCAGTCCATCGGCGAGCCGGGAACGCAGCTGACGATGAGAACTTTCCATACCGGCGGCGTCGCGGGCGAGGACATCACGCATGGTCTGCCCCGTGTCGAGGAGCTTTTTGAGGCGAGAAAACCCAAAGGCCTCGCGGTGATCAGCGAGATTGCAGGCCTTGTGTCCATTGGCGACAACCGCAAGAAGCAGGAAGTGACCGTGACGGGCGAGGACGGCATGGCGGAGATCTATCCGATTCCGTTTGGTTCGCGCATAAAAGTGAAGGATGGCGACATCATTGAGGCGGGCGACGAGCTGACTGAGGGCTCGATCAACCCCAACGACATACTAAAGATCAAGGGCGCTAAGGGCGTGCAGGCTTATCTGCTGAAGGAAGTGCAGATGGTTTACCGTCTGCAGGGCGTGGAGATATCCGACAAGCACATCGAGGTCATCATCCGTTCGATGCTCAAGAAGTGCAAGATCGAGGATGCGGGCGACACCGAGCTGCTGCCCGGTTCGCTGGTGGATATCCATACGTTCGACGCGGAGAATGAGCGTATGCTGCAGAGCGGCAAGAAGCCGGCGACAGCGAAGCGCGTGCTGCTGGGCATCACCAAGGCGTCACTGGCCACGGATTCGTTCCTGTCGGCTGCATCGTTCCAGGAGACCACGCGCGTGCTGACCGAAGCGGCGATCAAGGGCAAGACGGACCCGCTGCTGGGCCTCAAGGAGAACGTGATCATCGGCAAGCTGATACCCGCGGGCACCGGTATGAAGCGCTATCGCAACATCGATGTGATCAAAAACATACTGAATGAAGACATCGCGGCCAGCTTTGAAAGCAAGGACACGCCGTATCTGGATATGATGATGGGCGACGACGATTTTGGTTCTGACGATCCGGAGGATATCACAGCCGGGCTTTAATGAAGAGGGGGGAGCTTAATGCCGAAAAACGCGCAGTGCCATGTGAGTGACAGCGAACTGTGCAGATGGCTGGGCAAGGAGTGCAGCGACTGTTATGTGAGCGGACTCAAGCACAAGGACGATGCGGAAAAGATACTCGCCGATTTTCGGGTGACGCTCTCTCTGCTGCCCGACGATTTTGACACGCTGCAGGGTGATAAGTGCTGTTTTTGCAAGCTCGAACCCCAAAAGCCGCGTGCGGGATATGCGATCGTGGATCTGGCGCATCAGGAGCCGGAGCATACGAAAGGCATGTTCTTCGGTCTGGGCAAAAAGGTGCGCCAGCGAATCGGCTCGCTGATGCCGGTATCCATTTCGATATGCAAGGACTGCCGGCGCGCGGTGCGCATGGCGGACTATCTTAAGTGGATTGTGACGGCGGTGTTTGTAGCAGGAGCCATCGGGCTTTGCTTCATTCCGGCCATCAATTCGGTGCCGGCGCTGCCGTATGGCGTGGTGATCGCGGGATTTTTGGCGGGATATCTCATCAGCAAGCTGGTTTCGGTCGCATATGTGAAGGCTAAGTCCAAAGAGACGGCATTCAATGTGTTTGAGATTCCAGTTTGCCGGAAAATGGAGCAGATCGGCTGGTTCACGATGCAGGACTCGGGGCAGTTAACACGCTTCATCATGTCCAAGAAATCGTTCACCAAAAAGCTTGCAGGGCTGTGTGACGCAGAAATGGAAGCTGCCGGAGAAATTGATCAGGCAGCAGTCGCTAAGGATTGACAAGTATTTTGCGTGATGTTAAAATGGCTTTGCTGTGCGTTTTTTGGGGTGCTTAAATTTTAGGAGGCTGGCTCTTGAATATTGGGCATGATCTGGCTGACCCGAAATGCCGCGTAGCCGGTTTAAAACAGGTGTTGCGGCTTTCGCAGCAGCAGGGACTGGAGAAAGTTTATATCGCTAAGGATGCGGACGAGGATATCGTCAGCCGTGTACACCGCGTGTGCGAGGAGCACGACATTCCGTGCGATATGACGTATTCCATGCATCAGATTGGCAATGCCTGCGAAATTGAAGTGGGCTGCGCCTGCGCGGGTGTGCTGAAACAGAAGAATAAGAGATAATCTTAACAGACTCTTAATCGTCCGCGGGGTTTAACAGCCCGGCGGAAAATTGTATGATGGATGGCAGGTAGGTTTGATGCCGCCAGAGGAAGACAATCCCCTTAAAATGGGTTGCGAGGGGTTCTATAGAAAACGATATGCGAAAGGAGGAACAATAGTCAAGTATGCCGACAATTAATCAACTGGTCAAACAAGGCAGAAAAACGGCGCAGACGAAAAGCAATTCTCCCATTTTGAAGCAGAGCCCTCAGAAGAGAGGCGTATGCCTGACGGTGAGGACGATGACGCCTAAAAAGCCGAACTCCGCATTAAGAAAGATCGCGAGAGTCCGTCTTGTTAACGGCATGGAAGGTACTGCGTACATTCCGGGTATCGGCCATAATCTTCAGGAGCACTCAGTGGTTCTGATCAGAGGCGGCAGAGTAAAAGACCTGCCGGGTGTGAGATATCATATAGTCAGAGGCGCGTTGGACAGCGCCGGCGTGGCAAACAGGAAGCAAGCCCGTTCCAAATACGGCGCCAAGCGTCCTAAGAAGTAATTTTGAGGAGGAATCAGCATGCCAAGACGCGGAAGCGCTCCGAAGCATGATGTTCTGCCGGATCCTATATATAAGTCCACAGTGCTCACCAAGCTGATCAATCAGGTGATGCTGGACGGCAAAAAGGGCACAGCGCAGAAGATCTGCTATGAAGCGTTTGACATAATCAAGGAGAAATTAGGGCTGGAACCGCTCGAGGTGTTTGAAAAGGCGATGGAAAACATCATGCCTGTCCTCGAAGTGAAAGCCAGACGTGTGGGTGGTGCCACGTATCAGGTGCCTATTGAAGTGCGGCCGGACAGACGGCAGACTTTAGGTATCCGCTGGTTGGTGACCAACGTCAAAAAGAGAAGCGAGCGCACGATGAAGCAGCGCCTTGCGGGCGAGATCATGGACGCCTACAACGGCACCGGCGGCAGCGTGAAGAAGCGTGAAGATACGCACAAGATGGCGGAAGCCAACAGGGCGTTTGCGCACTACAGGTGGTAGCATGAGACCACGAGGAGGACAATAGTGCCACGTAAATATCCGCTGGAGAAAATAAGAAATATAGGCATCATGGCGCATATTGACGCGGGCAAGACCACCACCACGGAGCGCATTCTTTTCTATACCGGAAGAACGTATAAGCTGGGCGAGGTTCATGACGGCGACGCCGTGATGGACTGGATGGAGCAGGAGCAGGAGAGGGGCATCACTATCACGTCGGCGGCCACTTTCGCGGAATGGCGCGGCCATGGTATCAATATCATTGACACACCCGGCCACGTTGATTTTACTGTGGAAGTGGAGCGCTCTCTGCGCGTGCTGGACGGCGCAATCGCCGTGTTTTGCGCGAAGGGCGGCGTGGAGCCGCAGTCCGAGACGGTGTGGCGGCAGGCGACCAAATATCACGTGCCCCGCGTTGCGTATGTGAACAAGATGGACATCATGGGCGCTGACTTTTTCAACGCCATCGACATGATGCGTGAACGTCTCAAGACCAACCCTGTTCCGATTCAGCTGCCTATCGGCAAGGAAGAGGACTACAAGGGTATTGTGGACCTGATCGACATGAATGCGATCGTCTACGACGATGAGCTGGGCAAGGAGCTTGAGCGCATCGCGATACCCGAAGACATGAAGGAGCTGGCCGAGGAGTATCGCGAAAAGCTGATCGAATCGGTTGCGGAACATAACGATAAGCTGCTGGAGAAGTATTTTGAAGGCGAAGAGATCGAACGCGGCGAGCTGATCGCGGCCATCCGTGAGGCGACAATCGCACTGGACATCGTACCGGTGACGTGCGGTTCGTCTTACCGCAACAAGGGTGTGCAGCCTCTGCTAGACTGTATCGTTGACTTTTTGCCATCGCCGCTGGATATCCCGCCTGTCGTCGGTAAGAACGACGAGGAGGACGAGGTACGCAACGCGGACGATGCGGAGCCTTTTTCGGCGCTGGCTTTCAAGATCATGGCGGACCCGTATGTGGGCAAGCTCGCGTTTGTGCGCGTCTATTCGGGCACGCTCAAAGCCGGCAGTACCGCTTTTAACTCGACCAAAGGCAAGAGGGAGCGCATTGGGCGCATGCTGCGCATGCACGCCAACTCGCGCGAGGATATCGACGAGCTCAACGCGGGCGACATTGCCGCTGTTGTGGGCCTCAAGGCCATCACGACGGGTGACACGCTCTGCGACGACAAGCACCCCATTGTGCTGGAGACGATGGACTTCCCCGAGCCGGTGATCGAGGTGGCGATTGAGCCCAAGACCAAAGCCGGGCAGGAGAAGATGGGTATGGCGCTGGCGCGCCTGTCTGAGGAAGATCCGACATTCAGAACATATACCAACCCGGAGACGGGGCAGACGATTATCGCGGGCATGGGTGAGCTGCATCTGGAGATCATCGTGGACCGCATGATGCGCGAGTATAAGGTGGAGGCCAAGGTGGGTAAGCCCCAGGTTTCCTATCGTGAGACGATTCGCAAGACTGTCAAGTCCACAGGTTTGTACAAAAAGCAGTCGGGCGGCAAAGGCCAGTTTGGTCATGTCGTCATCGAGCTGGAACCGCTGGAGCCCGGTGCGGGATACGAATTTGTCGACAAGATCGTCGGCGGTGCGATTCCCAGGGAATATATACCGGCCGTGGATGAAGGCATCAGGGAAGCGGCCAAGAACGGCGTGCTCGCCGGCTTTGAGGTGATGGACTTCCGTGCGACGCTGGTGGACGGCAGTTACCATGAGGTGGACTCGTCGGAAATCGCGTTTAAGATCGCGGGCTCCATGGCGTTCAAGGACGCGGTCAGAAGCGCCGCGCCGGTGCTGCTTGAGCCTATCATGGCGGTGGAAGTGCACGTGCCGGATGATTATCTCGGCGACGTGATGGGTAACCTGAATTCAAGGAGAGGCCAGATTGAAGGCACGGAGCTGCGCGCGGGCGCTCAGGTGATCCGCTCAATGGTTCCGCTGTCCGAGATGTTTGGCTATGCGACGGATCTTCGGAGCCGGACGCAGGGGCGCGGCACGTTTACGATGCAGTTCTCGCATTACAACGAAGTGCCCAAGTCCATCGCGGAGAAGGTTATCGGCGGCTGAGAAAGTGTAAGGTTATTTTAAAACGGCAGGCAGCCCAAGTGCGTTTGCCTCACCGTTTGTAACACAAATTAATCAATGAGATCCAACAATGATTAGGAGGAGAAATCAATGGCAAAAGCTAAGTTTGAAAGAAACAAGCCCCATGTCAACATTGGTACGATTGGCCACGTTGACCATGGCAAAACAACCCTGACGGCTGCTATCACCATGACTCTGGCTCAGAGCGGCCAGGCGAAGGTCATGAAATATGACGAAATCGACAAGGCGCCGGAAGAAAAAGAGCGTGGTATCACGATCAACACCGCTCACGTCGAGTATGAGACAGATAACCGTCACTACGCTCACGTGGACTGCCCGGGCCATGCTGACTATGTTAAGAACATGATCACCGGCGCTGCACAGATGGACGGCGCGATCCTCGTGGTGTCCGCGGCGGACGGCCCCATGCCTCAGACCCGCGAGCACATCCTGCTCGCCCGTCAGGTTAACGTTCCGTACATCGTAGTGTTCCTGAACAAGGTTGATCAGGTTGACGACGAAGAGCTGCTCGAGCTGGTTGAGATGGAAGTCCGCGACCTGCTGTCTTCCTACGAATTCCCGGGCGACGACATTCCAGTGGTTCGCGGCAGCGCGCTGCAGGCGATGAACGCCCTGATCGAAGGTAAGAACGCGAAAGAAGCTCCCGAATGCAAGTGCATCTACGAGCTGATGGACGCTGTGGACAGCTAAATCCCGACCCCCGAGAGAGCTTCCGACAAACCGTTCCTCATGCCTGTTGAAGACGTGTTCTCCATCACCGGCCGCGGCACCGTGGCGACGGGCAGAGTGGAGAGAGGCACGATCAAAATTCAGGAATCCGTCGAAATCGTCGGCATGACTGAGAAGACACGCGACGTCGTCGTTACCGGCGTTGAGATGTTCCGCAAGCTGCTTGACCAGGCGATGGCTGGTGACAACGTTGGTCTGCTGCTCCGCGGCGTACAGAGAAATGAAATCGAGCGCGGCCAGGTTCTGGCGAAGAAGGGCACGATCAAACCGCACACCCACTACATGGGCCAGGTGTACGTGCTGAAGAAGGAAGAAGGCGGCCGTCATACGCCGTTCTTCGATGGTTACCGTCCGCAGTTCTACTTCAGAACAACCGACGTGACGGGCAGCATCAAACTGCCGGAAGGCACCGAGATGGTTATGCCTGGCGACAACATCGTGATGGAGATCAAGCTGATCACCCCCATCGCGATCGAAGAGGGTCTCCGTTTTGCTATCCGCGAAGGCGGCAGAACGGTGGGTTCCGGCGTTGTTGTCAGCGTGATCGAGTAATCGGTTCTAAGACACATATAAGGAGAGGCTTTATTGCCTCTCCTTTTTGTTTTTGCGCATTAAAGGGGAAGCGTTAAACTGCAGTAAGGCTTAAAGGTGGTCATGCTTGATAGGCGTTAGAAGTGCAATATGGTAATCGGTTGCAGCCAGCAAGGCCACAATCCAATGTTAATTCATGCTTGTATTGGACAGCCTATAAGAAATAATATAAAATAAGATGATTGTGAATGAGATTTGGTTTATATATGGCGTGAAAACTCATGGAGGAAATTATATGGCTAAGCGTATTGGCATATTGACAAGCGGAGGAGACTGCCCCGGTCTCAACGCGGCAATCAGAGGCGTGGCGCGTGCGTCATACCAGTTTTTCAGCGACGCGCAGATTATCGGCATCATGGACGGTTTCGGCGGCCTGATCGATCTTGAATATCGGGAAATGGCCAGGGAGGAGTTCTCCGGCATACTGACGCGGGGCGGAACGATACTGCGCACTTCCAGGCAGCGGGACAAGATGATGCGGCAGAATTCCGGCAAATATCTTGACTCGTTCAAGATGATGGCGAAGAACTACGAGAAGATGGGGCTGGATTGCATCGTGGTCATCGGCGGGAACGGAACGCACGCGGCAGCCGGGATGCTGTATGACCAGGGCCTCAATGTGATCAGCCTTCCGAAGACGATTGACAACGACGTATGGGGCACCGAGGTGACGTTCGGTTATCAGAGCGCCGTGAACATCGCGACGGACGTGATCGACAAGGTACACACCACCGCCGTGTCGCACTCGCGCGTGATGATCGTGGAACTGATGGGTAACGAGGCGGGCTGGCTGACGCTCTCCGCAGGCATCGCGGGTGGCGCGGACGTGATACTGATTCCCGAGATACCGTATGACATAGGTGTTGTAGCCGACGTGATCAATGACCGGTATGAGAGCGGCAAGCATTTCTCCATCATAGCGGTGGCGGAAGGCGCTCGCAGCATTACGGATTCGCCGGATCAGAACCTCAAAGGGAAGCACTATTCCATCGGCTACAAGCTGGCGGACGAGTTGAATCAGGTGATCGACATAGATACGCGCGTGGTCGTGCCTGGGCATTATCAGCGCGGCGGCGCTCCCTGCCCATATGACCGCGTGCTGGCGACACACCTTGGTGTGTATGCCGCCAAACTGATCGAGAAGCGCGACTTCGGGCGTACGGTGGCGGTGAAGGGCGGCGAAGTAACATCCAACCTGATCAAGGATGTGGCGGGCTTCACCAAGACGGTGCCGCTGGACGCACCGCTGCTGGCGGTGGGCCGTGAGATCGGCCTCAGTTACGGCGAACCGGAGTAAACACAGAAGTTATAACTAGCCCTGCCGGAAGTGCCTTCCGGCGGGGCGTTATTATGTATGGCGCTGAGCCGTTTTGAGCGGCTCGACGGACGGATTGAGGTGGGCGCATTGACACGCTCTGCATAATACACTAATATTGTTATGGCAAAAATAAGCGGTGACAGGAGTGAAAAGCGATGAATATAGATTGCGTGGCCGTCGTGCTGGCGGCGGGCGAGGGCAAGCGGATGAAATCCAAGAGCCCTAAGGCGCTGCATAAGGCGGCAGGCAAGGCACTCACCGGCTGGGTGGTGGATGCCGCAATGGAGGCAACGGGCGCGAGGCCGGTGCTGGTGATCGGCAATGGCGCGGATGCGATGCGGGAGCATTTCGGAGACAGCGTGCGCTATGCCGTGCAGGAGCAGCAGCTGGGTTCCGGCCATGCTGTCATGGCCGCAAGGGAATTTCTCGCCGGTGACGGATACGCCATCGTGATGGCGGGTGACATGCCGCTGATCAAGGCGGAGACGCTGCGGCACATTGCGCTGCGGGCACAGGAGAAACGGCTGGGCGTGTGCCTGCTGACCGCGGTCATACCCGATCCGACGGGCTATGGGCGCGTATTGCGCGAGGGCGCGGGTGTGCGCATCGTGGAGCACCGCGACGCGACGGAGGCACAGCGCGCGGTGAAGGAAGTGAACCTTTCGGTATATTGCTTCCATATACCGGCGCTGCTTAAAGCGCTGGACGGCCTGAAAGCGAACAACGATCAGGGTGAATACTACATCACCGATTGCGTGCATGATATAGTGGGGCAGGGTTATGCCGCTGAAGCGGTGGTTTGCGGTGACCCGGATGAATACATCGGCGTGAACGACCGCGTGCAGCTCGCGGAGGCTGCCCGGCTGCTGCGCAGGCGCATTAACCATAAGCTGATGATGGACGGTGTGACGATCATTGATCCAGATAACACATACATCGAGGCGGGCGTGACAGTGGGTCAGGACGCGGTGATCCACCCCGGTGTGACGTTGGAGGGGAACACGGTGATCGGCGAGGACGCGGTGCTGTATCCCGGTAGCCGCATTTATAACAGCACCGTCGGCAAAGGCACCAAGGTACAGAACTCGGTGCTGCTGGATTCGGTGGTGGGTGACAACTCGACGATCGGACCGTATGCCTATCTTCGACCCAAGACGGTGGTGGGCAACGGCTGCCGCGTGGGCGATTTCGTGGAAGTGAAAAACGCCGTGATCCATGACGGCGCGAAGGTGTCGCATTTGTCCTACATCGGCGACGGGGAGATCGGAGAGAAGACCAACATCGGCTGCGGTGTGGTGTTCGTGAACTATGACGGCCAGAAGAAGAGCAAGACGACGGTGGGCAAAAACGCGTTCGTGGGCTGCAACGCCAATCTGATCGCGCCCGTGACCATCGGCGACGGGGCGTATGTGGCGGCGGGCTCCACAGTGACGAGCGACGTGGAGCCGGATTCGTTGTGTATCGCGCGGAGCCGCCAGACGGTGATACCCGGCTGGGCCAAAAAAAGGCGCGGCGAATGAGAAAGTCCGTATTCTTCGATCTGGACGGTACACTGCTGCCGTTGGACATGGACGCGTTCACGCACTGCTACATGAAGGCCATCAAACAGAATGGATTTTATGAGAGGATCAGCGAGCACAAAGGTGAGGAGATATTCGGACGCGCGCTGATCGGGATGATCACCAACGACGGGCGCGCACTGAACCGGGATGTGTTCTTCGACGTGATCGCGGCAGAGTCCGACGCGGACCGGGACGAGCTGGTCGCCCATATGGACGGGTTCTATAAGGGAGAGTTCCTGCAGCTGCAGGCGGCGACCCGGGCGGACGAGCACGTGAAGCGGACGATAGAGGTGCTCAAGGACAAGGGCTATCGGCTTATACTGGCGACCAACCCGTTGTTCCCATCCGTGGCGACGGATACGCGCCTCCGATGGGCGGGTCTCGAACCGGAGGACTTTGAATACATCACGTATTACGACAACTCACGCTGGTGCAAACCGAGTGCGGGGTATTTCAACGAGATATTGGATCACACCGGCCTTAAAGCGCAGGAGTGCTACATCGTGGGCAACGACGTAAGGGACGACCTTTCCGCTGTGTCGCTGGGGTTTGAAGCGTTTCTGGTGCTGGACCATGTGATCGGAGATATAGAAAAGGGGCCGCCATGCCAAAAGGGAAGCTATTCGGACTTGCTAAGGTTCGCCGAAAATCTGCAGCGGATCATATAAGCGACTTTTATATCGTGGGCCTCGGGAACCCGGGCGGCAAATATGCGCATACGCGGCATAACGCTGGCTTTGATGCGCTATCGATACTTGCGCAGCGGCACGGCATCAGCGTGCGCATGCACGCGTATCAGGCCGTGGTGGGCAAAGGCGAGATCGGCGGCAAGCGTGTGCTGCTCGTGATGCCGCAGACGTACATGAACAACTCCGGCGAGAGCGTGAAGGAGATGGCGCAGGCGCTGCGCGTGCGAGCGGAGCAGCTGATACTCGTGTATGACGACGTGGACTTAAAGACGGGCACGGTGCGCGTGAAGGCGCGGGGCAGCGCGGGCACGCACAACGGCATGAAGTCGGTGATATACCATCTGCAGACGGACGAGTTTGCGCG
>JAEWWC010000189.1 GCA_023396555.1 Bacillota bacterium | reverse complement strand
CATAATCGCCCTTATCCCCGATTTCCGCGCCGTTGCAGTAGATGTACATGAACCCTTTGAGCACAAACTGCATGCCGAGCGTCACGATGAACGAGTGTATCCTCCCTTTTGAAACCAGCAGACCGTTAATAATGCCAACCAGCAGCCCCGCTGCCAGCGCTATCGGAAACGCCACCGTCCAGGGCATCTTTTGCAGCGTGTGGATGCCCATCACCATCACCGCTCCCAGGTTGGACAAATATCCCACCGAAAGGTCCAGATGGCCGGCGATCAGGCATAACGTAAAACCAATCCCAATCAGCGCATACAGCACCGTGGAGTCCAGTATGGACTTGATATTGTACAGGGTAAAGAAATTTTTCGCGAATATCCCCAGTATACACATCACCACCACGAGCATGTAGGCACGGTTTTCATTGATGAGTTTTGAAACGGATACGCTTTTTTTATTCTTCATCAGTCTCTACCCAGCTTTCTGTTGGAATTGGTGTTGATCCAGACGATGATGAGGAACATCACACCCAGCACCAGATACTGCTCGAACGTCCCCACGCCGATCAGGTTCATGATGTTGGACAGCAGGCCCATCGTCAGCACGCCGCCGAACGTCCCCACCAGGTCTCCCTTGCCGCCCGCCAGCGTCATGCCGCCCAGCAGCACGGCCGTTACCGCGCGGAAATCGTAGCCTTCTCCGTTGTAGTACGCGCCCGTTTTCGATATCGATGTCAGGAATATGCCCGTAACGGACGCGCAGAAGGCGTTGATCAGGTATACCACGATGATAACCGCAACAACGTTGATGCCCGAAAGCCTCGCCACTTCGTAGTTGGATCCCACAATCTTCAGCTGATTTCCAAATACCGTTCGCTTCATCACAAACTGGCCGATGATGAACATGATGACCATGACGATGACCATGATGGGAATACCCGCCACTTCGGAGCGCGAAATGGCGAAGAACGTCTGCACAGCCGGCGTATCGCCGCCGATGACATCCGGGTATATCTGATTACCGCCGTAAATCCACCGGACAATGCCCGACATCACGAAGTTGAACGCCATCGTCCAGATGATGGGGTGTGCCCTGAACTTTCCGATGACGACACCGTTGACGATGCCAAGCACCGTGCCCGACACCAGGCCCAGCAATATACTGGGTACAAAGCCGAATTTGATCGCGCTCACCGATATCATGCCCGCAAAAGCGATGGTCATCGGGAGGCTCATATCGCTGAAGTTGGCGGAAATGACGATGAAGCTGATACCTATGGCGGATATACCCAGCAGCGATACCGCCTGCACGACCGACTTGATGTTATCCAGCGTAAAGAACTTGCCGGGCGCCACAGCCGCGCCAATCACCGCCAGCAGTATCACGATCAGATAGACGCCCAGGCGGTTTACAACAACTGTGAATCTGTTCATTTCCTGCCTGCGCAGGTCAGCAGACGGAGCATTTGTACCTTTAGGCATTGACGTGTTTCCCTCCTCCGTTCGCTGCCAGCAGCAGCGTGCTTTCATTGATCTCTTCCTTGTGTATTTCGCCGATGATATGTCCGTTGCGCAGCACCATCGCGCGGTCGCTGAGGCCCGCCATTTCGGGAAGGTCGGATGTCAGCAATATGACGGCACTGCCGCATGCGGCCAGCTCGGCGATGGCCCGGTGGATTATTTCTTTGGCGCCGATGTCCACACCACGCGTCGGTTCGTCAAGTATCAAGACTTTCGGGTTGGTTGCCAGCCATTTCGCCATCAGTATCTTTTGCTGGTTGCCGCCCGAGAAATTTGTAACAGGCCTGTTCGGCTCGGGGGGATACACGCAAAGGTCCTCCATCAGCTTTTTGACCAAAGCAGCTCCAAAGCCCGGCTTGTAGTATTGGCCTTTGGACATATTCGGGATATGAGCCGCCATTACGTTCTCGCCGGCGGTCAGCCTGACGGCCAGCCCGTCCGTTTTGCGGCTTTCCGTAAGGTAGACCACGCCGTTCTGTATGGCCTGGAACATGCTTTTGAACTTAACTTTCTTGCCCTCCAGCAGCATCTCGCCTTCGTCGTACTCGTCGACGCCCACGATGGAGCGCGCCAGCTCCGTGCGTCCCGAACCGGCCAGACCGCATATCGCCAGCGTTTCGCCCGCCCGAATACTAAAACTGATGTCGTGGAAAAACCCCCAGCGGCTCAAATGCTCCACGCAGAACAGTTCCCCGCCTATTTTAGGCTTGCGCTCATAGTAGAACTCCGAAATGCTGCGGCCTACCATCAGGTCGATGATCTGGGCGTGGGAGGTCTCTTCCTTATTAAAAGTTCCCGCGATCTTGCCGTCCCGCATCACGGTGATTTTATCAGCGATAGCGAAGACTTCCTGCAGGTGGTGCGAGATATAGATGATCGCAATGTCGCGTTTTTTCAGCTGGGCGATGATGCCGAAGAGCCGCTGCACCTCTTCGTTGGACAGGGCAGACGTCGGTTCGTCCATCACGAGTATGCGCGGGTTTTCACCCAGCGCCTTGGCGATTTCCACCAGCTGCGCTTCGCACTGGCTGATCTCTGAAACCGGCATATTCGGGTCAAGATATGAAAGGCCCACTTGATCGAGCAGCTCCATCGTGCGCCTTTTGACTTCCTTCTGGTCGATAAACAATCCCTTCCTGGGGAGCTTGCCCACCAGCAGGTTTTCCGCAATGGAGATGGGACGTGCCAGGCTGAGCTCCTGATATATCATACCGATGCCCTGTGTTTTGGACTGCGCCGGCGTATGCAGCGTGACATCCGTGCCTTCCAGACACACCTGACCGGTGTAGTCGCAGAACGAGCCGGCGAGAAGCTTCATCAGCGTGGATTTGCCCGCCCCGTTTTCTCCCACCAGCGCATGCACTTCACCGGCTTGCACGCAAAAATCCACGTTATCGACAGCAAGTGTTCCGGGAAAGCGCTTTGAGACCTTTTCCATGCGCAAAACCATCGAACTTTTCTGTGCGGCTTGGTTCATTGTCACTGTACCTCGTTATAGAATTTACTTTTTATATTAAACAAATGGATGAGCATGAAGTATTACATTAAAATCATAATGAAATTTCAGGCCAATCTCAATGGATTTTATTATTCGAAAATATGAGGTAATTTTTCAATATGACAATATCGTAGGTATCATCCATCCGCTGACATTTACAGAGCGCAAATAATTTGATATAGTTTTGGCATGCCGGAAAACATCCGTGTCTGAGACTGCCATTCCTTATCAATATCAATAAAAACATTAAGGATTTGATTCAATGTATAAATTGCTCATCGTAGAGGATGAAGATTTATTGCGTGAAGCGCTTGTGTATAGCGTTGACTGGCAGAGTCTGGGCTATGAGGTTCAGGCTGCTGAAAACGGCGCTGAAGCGCTTGAACTGGCGCAGGAGTTTCACCCGGACATCGTGCTCACCGACATCCGCATGCCATTCATAGACGGCCTTCAGCTTTCCGCCGAGCTTCAGAAGCGCATGCCGGAAACGCTCATTGCCATTCTCAGCGGACACGATGAATTTGCTTACGCTCAGGAGGCTTTAAAATACGGCGTACGCGAATATATCAAGAAGCCCATCTCTCCGGACGACCTGATCGCCATCATCCGCAGCCTGGAAAGAAAAGTGGATTCCATACGGGCCCGCGCGAAACAGCAGGAACGTATGCGCAAGCAATTAAGTAAAAGCATTCCCTACATGCGTCAGAAGCTGCTCAATCAGATGATCGCCAGTTCCATCAGCGAAGACGAGATCATCGATATGCTTGACTTCGTGGGCCTGCATCTCAAAGGCGAGCGCTTCACCGTCTGCCTGATAGACTGCACGCCGGCCCTCCAGGAAACGGCACGCGAATCGGCGATACGGGAGTTTGCCGTGGTGGACACCATTCAGACGGAGGTGGGCACCGATGCTATCGCATTCGAGCTTTCCGGCGGCGGCGTCGCGCTGATATACTGCGCCCGCACCAGCGACGCCGAAAGAGAGCGGATCTACGTGAAGGAGCTGATGCGCGCCGTCTGCACCGAGCTGTACTCCCAGCTCGACATTGTGGCGGCGGCCGCCATCGGTACGCCGGTGGACAGCTTAAGCCGGCTAAATGTTTCGTATCAGGGCGCATGCGAAGCGCTGCAGCTGCACCTGATTCACAGCCATGATAATATTTTCGATATATACGACTGTCCGGACGAAAAGCCCTACTATCCGTTCGACGAGATCCGCCAGCTGGTCACACGGCTCAAGCTGAACAATAAGAAGAGCTTTGACGCGGCGCTGGCACGTTTTTTTGGCGGCATTGTGGGCACCGGCAACATTTCGGAACAGAACCTGCGTGTGCTGATGATTGATCTTGTCAACAGCGCTCACCGCACCGCCCTCGAATCAGGGATCTCACTGCCGGAAAATGCCGGAGACATCTATAAATCGCTTTTCTCCGTCAGCACGCTGGAGGAATCACGCAGCCTGCTGTCCTCTTATTTAGGGAAGCTTCATGCCGGATTTTTGGAGCAGCAAACGTCCAAAAGCAGCCGTGTCATCGCTCAGGTGTGCGAATACATCAAGGAAAACTTTGCCGACCCCGAATTGTCTCTGAACTCGGTTGCGGCACACGTTTACATCAGCCCCACGTATTTGAGCATACTGTTTAAAAAGGAGTTGAACGAAACCTTCATTGATTATCTGATTCATCAGCGCCTGGAAAAAGCTAAAGAACTGCTCTGCATCAGCAGTATGCGTACGTTTGAGGTGGCTGAGGCCGTGGGTTATAACGACCCGCAATATTTCTCCGGCTGTTTCAAAAAATTCACAGGCTGTACGCCCACCGAATACCGGTCAAGACACAAATGAAAATAGTCAGGCGTGTGAAAGAGACATTAAAAAAGAAAGCACCGGCCAATTTTCAGCTTCGATCCCAAATGACGCTGCTGGTTTTTGCGTCCGTCTTTTTTACTTGCTTTCTGCTCGCCGTCATTGCAGCTGGCACCACCAAAAACGCGCTGGCCGATCAATCCGAGCGGCATACACGCGCGATACTCAATCAGGTGAACCGCAACCTTGAGTACTATATTGACGATATGGAACAGCTTGGTTCCTTGAGCAACGTCCAGTACACGGTGATCCGCATGCTGATCAACGACTCCCCCATCGAAACCAACCAAGCGATGTTCTATTCCGAGTCCCAGAGCGTGCGGAGCATGCTCATCGACATCAGCAAGATTCGCTCGGAGATCACCTCCATTTCCATCGCCGGCGAAAACGGTTCGTACGTGGACACGTCGAACAACCTCTTCACCGTATCCCAGGTGCCCACCGACCAGCTCGGCTGGTATGCTGCGGCTATCGGCAGTGGAGACAAATCCGTTTTTCTGGCTCCGCATACGATGGTGGGCGCATACGGCAATTCCATCGACGTGATCTCGCTGACAAAACCGATTTATATCTCGATGGATACCGCGCCGTTGGGGGCGATATGCATTAACCTCAACACCGATACTCTGGCCAAGATATGCTCGAACGTGGAGCTGGAGGAAGACGGGTATATATTTATTGTGGACGCGAACGGCAATTACATCTATCATCCCGACGCGCTCAACGACACCGCCTCCCGCTTCACGCAGGATCCGGACAACCCTATCGTCAAAATGGTGCTGGAGGGCCAAAACTCCTTCGTCTATGAAGACAGGTTTATCATGTGCGAAGTGCTGTCCGCGAGCGATTATTACGTAATCAGCGTCGTGCCGTATTCCTCCATCGTGAACAGCGCCGAGCAGATCCGCACGATGCAGATCATCCTCGGTGCCATCAGCTCCGCCATCATCGCCCTTATCGTCTCGCTGCTGCTCTCCGTCAGGGTGTTCACCCCTTTGAACTCTTTGCGCTCATTGATGAAAAAAGTTCAGAAGGGCGATTTTAATGTCCGCGTGGAGGACCCGCCCCGCAACGAAATCGGCGCGCTGGCCCAAGGGTTTAATACCATGCTCACGCACAGCCAGGAGCTGATGTCCAAAAACATACAGAGCGAAAAGGCCAAGCGCAAGGCCGAGCTGGCGGCGCTTCAGTCGCAGATCAATCCGCATTTCCTGTACAACACGCTGGAGTCTATCGTATGGATGGCCAACTATAAGCCGCAGGTGAGCGCCGCGATGGCCGATGCGCTGGCCAAGCTGTTCCGGCTGATGCTAGGCGGCGGCGAGGATATCGTGCCGCTTGCCCAGGAGTTTGAGCATGTCGGGCAATACCTCGCGATACAGAAGATGCGATATGTGTCCAAGGTGGATTATCAGATTGACCTGCCGAAGGAATGTGAGCAGATCAAGGTGCCCAAGCTGATACTGCAACCGCTGGTCGAAAACGCGATATACCACGGCATAAAGCCTGCCGGTCAGAAGTGCATGCTGCGCGTCAGGGCCTATCTGGACCTGGACGAGCTGGTGCTGGTCGTCGAGGATGACGGCGTGGGCATGAGTGAGGAGATGTGCCGCGCGATACTCACCGATGAGGGCCTGTCCAGCAAGCAGATGGGCGGCATCGGTGTCAAAAACATCAACGAGCGCATCAAAATGTATTTCCCGCCGGAATACGGGCTGCGCTTCTTCAGCATGGTCGGCGTGGGCACCGCCGCGCTGATACGGCTGCCCGCCTGCGGGCTTTAGTTCTCCCTTCGGTTAATAAAAATAATACACGAAAGTGATAATATTATTTGTTTTATCCGTTTCTCGATTGCTTTTATAATAGTATATAAGAGCTGTATGGATTTAATTTTAACCGTTTATTATTCCATGAATGAGAAAAGAGGATATATTTATGAATGAAAAGGTTGCAGCCAAACTGGATCGCCTGGAAAAAGCCATACGCGGAACAGGCATGCCCGACAGGGTTCCCGTCAGCGATTTCTTCTGGACGGGACATATGATCAAGCAGCGTGCCCAGCACGGCGATTCGTTTGACCCATATCTTTATTATGATCTGGACTACGTCACCATCAACCCAAACATGGACCCCAAGATTAAGCCGTTTGAGGTGCTTGCCGACGACGGCGTCAACATAACGCTTAAAACAGGCTTTGGCGCCACCATCATGCGCTCGGGTACCGCTCCCATGCCGCACTTCGCCGAGTTCTCCGTCAAAACCCCGGAAGACATGAAAAACTTCGAGTTTGACGACCCGTTTGACCCGCGGCGGTTTACACAGGCGGGGGACGATCAGATCAATGGCGTGGGTGACGCGATCAACCGGAACATTCCCGCCTGGACGGACAGGCTGGCCAAATACGAAAACGACTGCGTGCTGTTCGGTTCCGTCTGCGAAGGCTACGAGTTCGTGTGGCGCTGCATCGGCGCGGAAAACTCGCTGATGTGGCAGCTGGAGGAGCCGGAATTGTTCGAAGAGTTCATGTCACGCATCAGCGACTTCGTCTGCGGTTTAGCGCGCGCGCAGATACAGTACGCGAATGGAAAGCTGCGCGGCATGTATATCTGGGGCGATGTGGCGTACGTAAACGGCATGCTTTTCAGCCCGGCGTCCTGGCGGCGTTATTTCAAGCCCATCACCAAAAAGCTGATCGACATCTGCCACGAAGCGGGCCTGATGGTGGTGTACCACGGCTGCGGCAACGCGACGCCGATATACGAAGACTTCATCGAGATGGGACTGGACTGCTACAACCCGCTCGAGTGCAAGAGCCATCTGGACCTGCCGGAGCTGCGCGAACGGTTCGGCTACCGCCTCGCCTATGCGGGCAACATCGACGTGCGTGAGATGGAGTCCGGAGATAAAGACCGCATCAAGCGCGAAGTGCTGCACAAGCTGACCGGCGCGGTCGAGGGCCGCTGGGTCGCGCAGTCGGACCACTCCGTCAGCTCAGATGTAGAGCCGGAAAGCTACGCGTATATGCTGGAGGTCGTCCGTGAATACGGCGTCTATCCGCTCGATATGGAACGCATCATAAAGGAACTTAAAGAGCTGGATGCCAAAGGGGTGAAATGATGACAAGTCGCGAACGCATACTGGCTGCCATCGCGCATCGCGAGCCGGACCGCGTCCCCCGTGATCTGGGTGCGACGCCCAGCTCAGGTGTTTCGGCGATCGCGTACAACAACCTGAAAAATGTACTGAAACCGGATGCCGCGAACGCGAAAATATACGACGTGGTGCAGCAGATCGCCCAGCCCGACGAATGGCTGCTCAGCCGTTTCGGCATCGACGCCGTGGATGTGGGCCGCACGTTCAATGACCGCGCCAAGGACTGGAAGCCTTTCCCGCTGGCGGACGGCAGCACCGGGTTTGTACCGGTGTGGTTTGACACCGTGGCCTCCGGCGACGGCCTGGCCGTATTCAAGGATGGCATACAGATTGCGCGGATGCCCCAGGGCGCCACGTTTTTCGACGGCACCTATGTGCCTTATCGGGATGAAATCCCTGCAGATCTCTCCGACCTCGACCGGCAAATGTCGATGATACTGTGGTCCGCGCTGGTTCATTCGCCATGGGATCACGCGGCTGACGAGGGCTTCTGGGAAGAGCTGCGCCGCCGCGCCCTCAAGCTGCGCGAAAGCACCGACCGCGCCCTCATGATCGTGTGCGGCTGTAACCTGTTTGAGTGGGGCACCTTCCTGCGCGGCATCGACAACTTCCTCTGCGACCTGCTGCTGGACTCCGAGGGTGTGGAGCGGCTGCTGGACGCGCTGATGGAGCGCCACCTTTCCACGCTGGAGAAGGT
This sequence comes from Bacillota bacterium, assembly GCA_023396555.1. Lineage (GTDB taxonomy): Bacteria > Bacillota > Clostridia > Christensenellales > SZUA-584 > SZUA-584. Next base: position 6,473 of record JAEWWC010000189.1, on the reverse strand, counting down.
GTGCCACTATGTGGGCGACGTCTGCGACATACTGCGGTTCGGCGACGACCTCGGCATGGATTCCGGGCCTTTCATGAAGCCCGAGATTTACCGGGAGCTGTTCAAGCCGCGCCACACGCTGCTGAACGACTACGTGCACAAGCATTCCGGCATGAAGACGTTCCTGCACTCCTGCGGGTCCATCTATCTGCTGATGCCCGATCTCATCGAGGCGGGATACGACGTCATCAACCCCGTGCAGATCACCGCGCGGGATATGGATGCCGCCCTTCTGAAGAAGGAGTTCGGCGCCGACATCACATTCTGGGGCGGCGGCTGCGATACGCGCAACATACTCAACCGCGGCACCCCGCAGCAGGTGCGCGACCACGTGAAACAGCAGGTGGACATACTGGCTCCCGGCGGCGGTTTCGTATTCAACACCGTCCACAACATTATGCCGGATTGTCCGCCGGAAAACATCATCGCGATGATGGAGGCTTTAGACGACTGACAGGAGGTTCCCATGAGCCGTTATCTGAATCTGAGAGATCGCTACGGTTATGATCTAACCCCGGACGTCACGATGGGTCGCGTGCCGGATGCTGAACTGGCGCTGCCCAGGGAAGACATGGAGCGTTTGCGCGAGCTGGGCCGCAGGAAACACGAGGCGGCAAACCTGCCCGTGATGCAGGAGCGGAAGAAACGCTGGCAGAACGCCAACGATTTAAAGATGTCCGTACCGCCGATATTCGTGGATGAAATATGCTGGTCCGAGATACAAAGCGAGGAGCTGGCCGTTCATTGCACGCATCCGTTTGCGCGGGAGCTGGAAGACTTTCTGCTCAAAGAGCTGTACTGCCACAATCACGATCTAGGCGATATTATCGTTGAGGACTATATCGAAAACCCCCTCGTCGCTTATGACAGCGGCTTTGGCATTGACGAAGAGGTGGATACCAAGTCCACGGAATACAACAGTGAAATCGTTTCCCGCCACTTCCATATACTGATCGCGAACATGGATGACATTGAGAAAATATGCGAGCCCGAGGTGCTGGTGGATCATGAGCGCACGCAGCAGTATGCCGAACTGATGGAAGAGATTTTCCGCGATATCATCGAGATCCATACCGTCGGCTCCCGCGGTCTGTGGTTCACCCCGTGGGATTATCTGATCCGCGTGATGGGCGTCAACGAAACGCTGGAAAACCTGTACCTTGAGCCGGAGTTCGTGGAAGCCACCGTCAAGCGCTACTGTGATATGGCGATGGTGCGCATGCAAAAATACCGGGATGCCGGCATATGGGCCAGCAACAACTCACCCGTGCGCGTAGGTTCCGGCGGTTACGGCATCATCTCTGGGTTCGATGAGGCGGACCAGCATCTTCTGGGCTGCCCGACCTCGCAGATGTGGGGCTGCGGCAACGCGCAGATATTTTCCGGTGTCAGCCCGGCGATGCACTGGCAGTTCTCGCTTCAGTACGAAATGGAATGGCTCCGGCAGTTCGGCTTGACGTATTACGGATGCTGCGAACCGCTGTCGGGCAAGATGGATATTATGGACCGCATACCCAACCTGCGCAAGGTCTCGATGAGCCCGTGGAGCGATATTGAAGCCGCCGCGGAACGCTGCCGCGGAAAGTATGTAATGAGCTGCAAGCCCTCCCCCGCCATCTTCGCCGAACAAAGCTTCGACGAGGACGAGGCAAAAAGGAACATCGAGCACATACTCAAGGTGACAAAGGGCTGCTCGATCGAACTGGTGATGAAGGATATTTCCACGCTGCATTTCCGTCCGGAAATACTGTGGCGCTGGGCCAAGATCGCCCGGGAAACGATCAGCGAGTATTACAGCTAAGCAGGCGACGCGTCCGAAAGCAGGTGTGCTTGATGAATTTATTGGATGGTATCTCGGAACAGCTCCGGCAAGGACATGCAAGAGCCACGACTTATCTGGTCAAAGAAGCGCTGGCCGTCGGCATGGCCCCTGTTGTTATTCTGAAGCATGCACTCAATGAGAGTATGAAGGAGGTGGGCAAAAAGCTCACATCCGGCGAAATGTTTGCGCCTGATGCACTCATCTGTGCTTATGCCTACGATGCGTCCATGGAACAATTAAAGCCGTTTCTTCCCAAAGAAACCACCGTTTGCTCCGGCAATGAGCTGCTTCAGAAGATGATTAGTGAAGCAAAGTCTGCCCCGTCGGATCTGCTTGATAGTCCGCAGTAATAAGTGTGCATTGCCATAGTACCCAAAAATCTATGCTATACTACAGAAAATATAGTGTAGTAAACAATATCGACTGTCCAGCCACTCTGTAATTTTAGAGGGCTTCAATTTCGAAGCCCTCTTCTGTTTAATATATTAAAATGGGAGTTGCTGATTCCTTTTAACACTTGTTTATGTTTTCTGCGTTTCTCCAATGTCTCCGTTCAAGTATGTGAAAGTGGCGTTGCGGTTTTGGGCGGAGAAGTAACACTAATCAAAACCAAATTGCGGTATAGCTTATAATGTAATTAATCTTGACGGGAATATAATGTAGTGCTACTCTGATATCCGGAGTTAATCGGCAATGTGATTATTGCTGTGAATATGTGTCTGAATAGTGTTGTAATACACAAGGTATTTAGTCAGAATAGTTGTTAAACTCCCTGGCGTTATTTTATAGGCATGCATACATGTTTTGAAGGCGTACAGTTATTTTGCAGTCAGTCAGGGGGTTGTCTTTTTTTATGGGTGTGTTGAGCCCGCGCGGGTTGTTTACAGCTTCATTATCGATGTATATGCTGGCTGCCGTTCTATCTTTGGTTTTTGCAAGAAAGCATAGACTGTGCAGAATCATATCCAATATATTCTGCATGCTCGCGGCAGCTTTAAGCCTTGGGTTTTCTCTTCATTTTATCATTTCGGGAAGCAGCACACTGATTTTCGATGTGTTTAAAACGCAAATCCCATTGCTTTCCTTTATAATACGGATCGACAGCTTGTCGGCATATTTTATACTTGGTCTATCCATCATCTCATTATGTGTTTCGTTGTATTCCATTGGTTATATGTCGCATTATGAAGGCCAAAAGATCGGACTATTCAGTGTTCTGTATTCAACGTTTATTATCTCAATGATGCTGGTGTTTACATCCGGTAGCGCGATCTTTTTCCTGTTCACATGGGAGATCATGTCTGCTGTATCGTATTTTCTCGTTGTATTCGAATCGGAGAAAGAAGAAAGCAGAAAGGCCGGTACGCTCTATCTTGTTATGACGGGGATAGGCACGGCTTTTTTGCTTGCCGCGTTCATGCTGATGTACAGCTATACCGGCACGTTTGATATGTTTGCGGGTTCGGACGCCATTCCCTCAGGCATTAAAAACCTGATGTTTGTCTTTTTCCTCATCGCTTTCGGAACAAAAGCGGGTGTGATTCCGCTGCATATATGGCTGCCCGCCGCGCATCCGGCGGCGCCCAGCAATGTATCTGCTCTGATGTCCGGCATCATGATAAAGACGGCCATATTCGGAATACTGCGTTTTGTGCTGGGATATCTCGGTACAGAGGTCTGGTGGGGCGCGGCGCTACTGATATTAGGAGCCGTATCGGCGGTACTGGGCGTCGCCTATGCGGTGATGGAACAAAACGTGAAGCGGCTGCTCGCGTACAGCAGCATTGAAAACATAGGGATTATACTCATCGGCATTGGAATTAGCGTTATTGCATTTGCGCAGGATAACGTGACCGTCGGTTCTCTGGCACTGACAGCGTCTTTGTTCCATACGCTCAACCACACGCTGTTTAAAAGCGGGTTGTTCCTTGGTGCCGGCTCCATACAGTATGCCACCGGCACGAAGGACATCGAAAAGCTCGGCGGGCTTATCAAGCGGATGCCCGTCACAGCGCTGCTGATGCTGTGCTTCTCAATTTCCATTTCCGCGCTTGTTCCGTTCAACGGCTTTGTGAGCGAATGGCTGACTTACCAATCGCTGTTCGCGGGGATGAGCCCGGGACACGCGGGCATCAACATATTGTCAATGCTTTCCGTAGCGGCGCTCGCTCTATCCGGTGCGCTTGCCGTGGCATGCTTTGCAAAGCTGTTTGGCATTTCGTTCCTTGGAATGCCGAGGTCGGAGATCGCATCAAATGCCAAAGACGTTCCCTGGACAATGAGGATGGGAATGGGAATACTCGCGTTGCTATGCCTTGCCGCAGGGCTGTTTCCGCTGGAAGTTGTTAAGTCTGTTGGTGCGGTAATAGCGGGCTTGGGCGGGGTCTCGCTGGCGTCTCAGCTGGAAGGAGGCGTGCTGTTCGCCTATCTGCCCTTAAAAGAAACGGGCGGCAGCATTTCGCCGCTGAGCCTGCTTGTCATACTGGCGGGCATCATTGTCTTGACTTTACTGGTGCTGCGGATCGTGGGCGGCAAGTATATCAGGCGAAAATACGGGACCTGGGATTGCGGTTACGAAGCGCTGAGTGCGAGGATGCAGTATACCGCAACGGGCTTTTCGAAGCCTTTGAAAATCGTGTTTCGGATACTGTTCAGGCCGACAAGAGAACTCAAGACCAGCGGCGGTTCGCCCTATCATCCTGAAAAGATGATGTATACCATGGGTTCAGAATCTGTCATTGAAAAGTATCTCTATCAGCCGTTAACGCGGTTCGTTCAGAATGTGTCAAAAAAGGCGAAGTACTCCGTTCAGACGGGTAGTGTCAGAAGATACCTCGCCTATATACTGTTCGCGGTCATCGCGATGATGCTATACAGTATCTTTTCTTAAGGGGGGATAACATGAACACGCTTTTATATACAGTCATACAGATAGTCGTCATCCTCCTGATCGCGCCCTTTTTGAACGGCGTCATAAAGAAAGTGAAAGCGCTGACGCAGAAGCGCAAGGGCGCTCCCTTGCTGCAGCAGTATTTTGATTTGTACAAGCTGCTCAAAAAACGCTCCGTCGTTTCGGAAACCGCTTCGTGGATATTCCGGGCTACCCCGTTCATCGTATTTGGCACCGCGCTTTCCGCCTCGGTGTTTGTACCGGTGACAACGGCCATTCCCGCCGCGTCGTTTTCCGGAGACGTCATCATGCTTTTTTCGGTGCTGGCGCTCGGGCGGTTCTTCATGATGATATCCGCGCTCGACACGGGCAGCACCTTCGGCGGTATGGGCGGCAGCCGCGAGGCCATGATATCCGCCCTTATCGAGCCGTCCATACTGGTGACGTTTCTGACGTTGGGGCTGTATGCGAATTCAACATCCGTATCCGCAATCATGAAAGCGGCGGGCGCTGCGGAGAGTCCTCTGCTGAACCCCATGTTTATACTGTCGTTTCTGGCTGTGATGGTCATTATCATAGCCGAAACCTCGCGCATACCGGTGGACGACCCATCCACGCACCTTGAACTGACCATGGTTCATGAAGCGATGCTGCTGGAATACTCGGGCAGAGGCCTCGCGCTGATGGAGTATGGCGCTTCCATCAAGCAGCTTGTGTTGATCACGCTGCTGGTCAACGTATTTGTCCCTGTCGACCAGATGCTGAGCGTGACGGGCGCGGCGGCTGTGGTTGTGTCTTTGCTCATCTATTTGGTGAAGGTAACGCTGGCGTCCGTGCTGACAGGTATCATTGAGTCCTTTACCGTCAAAATACGCTTTTTCAGCGTACCTAATTTGGCGGCGCTGGCGTTTATTCTTTCATTCGTCGGGTTCTTGCAGTTCTTCGTTTTCGGGAGGTAACGGTGGATACATTCAATTCGGTCTTTTCTGTCATCATACTGATGTCCGCCATTATGCTGATGGCTAGCAAGAGGATAAAGTCGTACATCACGGGGCTGAGGATGCAGGCTGTTTTCATTGCGGCTGTCACCTGCGTGACGGGTATAAGCCGCATCGCGGAACGGGGGGGCATCGATCTGCTTGTCATCAGCGCGGTTATCGTCGCGCTGAAGGTCGTATACATACCGCACATGCTGCATAAGACATGGGCATCCGTGGAATACAGGATCGAGAAAGACTTTCTGATGAATATTCCCATACTCGTCATGATCAGCTGCGGTATCGTGGTGCTCACCTATTTTTCGCTGTCCGCTGTCGGCAGCTTTGCCGGCACAAATTTGCTGCTGCTTGTCAACTCCATATCCATTGTGCTGATCGGGCTGTTCTTTATCATCAGCAGGAAAAAGGCGATCGGGCAGATCGTGGGTCTGCTCGAAATCGAGAACGGGCTTTTCGTCACGGCGCTGTTTGCCACGGACGGTTTGCCGTTTATCGTCGATATGGGTATCTTTGTGGATATTATAACCTCGGTGCTGATTCTGGGATCGATGGTGTTCAAGATAAACCAACGTTTCGAGTCTATCGATATCGACAGGCTGAACAAACTGAAGGGTTAGTTTTATGGGGATAATGTTATGGATTGCGCCGGTTGCCGCAATAGCGCTGTTTGCATTGCTGCGCTGGGACAAGGCGCTGCACGCCGTAAGCATCGCTGTTTCCGCGG
>JAEWWC010000191.1 GCA_023396555.1 Bacillota bacterium | reverse complement strand
CACCTTCAGGGATTTTATGATACCTTTAACCCACTGATCAGCAGTACCGGTCCCGGCGGGAATTTATCTGCCCGGCCAGTGCCACGATGCCGTGATGCGGCGCGCCGTGCCGCTCGATGCAGGCCCTCGCCGCCTCGATGTGCTCAAGAGCCACCAGCAGCGACATACCGCAGGACAGCTCCCCCTGTACTCCACGGGGTGCGGGCGTGATGCGGTGAGGTATGCCGTCCGCCAGCATCAGCTCGTGCAGGCCCATGCCGTGGGTGTAGTTGGCAAATAGTATGTAGTATTTGACGTCCGGCTCAGTCATTGAGCATTTCGATGAACGCGCCGATGCGGGTCCGCAGCTGCTCAGCGTCGGTGTCGGTGTAGTCCGTCTCCAGGCTCAGCACCGGTATGCCCGCTTCCTTGAGCGCCCTCGATACCGAATACTTCTCGGTATCGTACAGGCAGCAGAACTTCAGGCTGCAGTCGATCACGCCGTCCACCTTATACTCCTTCACCAGGCGCAGTATGTCGTCGATGCGCCCCGTGTTGGGCGTGAAACAGGCGCAGTTGTTCTTCATGTACCGCTCGGACAGCGCCATGAACTGCTCATCCAGCGAAGTTCTGGTTTCGTCCACCAGATTTTCGAAGTAGCGGGTGCCGGTGCACATCTCTTCGCAGACAACCGCCGCACCGCTGGTCTCGATGATGTTGTGCAGTTTCCAGTTGGGCACCGCCAGCGGCGTTCCGGTGACGAGTATCCGCTTGGTTCCCGCAGGTACGACGCAAACGCCGTCCTTTATCCGCTGTTCCAGTTCGTCGGCCAGCCGGTTGCACATCGCCGCGCAGCGCTCCGGATCATCGAAGAACGCGATCTGTATCATCAGCAGCGCGTCCCGGCCGGAGATCGGCAGGCATTCGGACTTGCGCGCGTTATACACCCGCTGCAGGGCCTTGCGCTTCTCATTGACGATTTTGATGGCGTTGCCCAGCTTCTCGGCAGTGATTTCGTTGCCGGTGAATTCCGACACTACCTTGGCGAAGTCCGCTATTTCGTCCTTCCACTTGAGTATGTCCTTCTCCCGTTTCATCTGCGGCACGTCCATGATGTGCATCGGCACATCCTCACCCAGTATCTCGTACGCCTTTTTCTTACCATCGCACGTGGTCTCGCCCACATACATATCGGCAATGCGGAAGAACGGGCAGGTCTTGCCCAGCCGTGCACCCACCGACGCCTTGATCAGCGAGCAGGTGCTCTTGGGCAGCACCGCTTCGCCCGCAGGCACCCAGAACTGCGAGCCGCCGCAAAGGCCGGTCACGATGCCGTTCGCCGCGATCACCACTTCATCCGGCACGTACACGCAGAACGTGCCGAACACCTTGCGCCCCTGCTTTTGCGCTTCCACCAGCTCCGCGGGGCGAATGCCATGCACCTCGGAGATCACCAGATCCCAGAAATCCATGCCCGTCGGGCGGTTCTCCTGCGACATGAACACATCCCCCACCGCAGTGGGCAGCACCTGACACAGCAAATCGTGCGTCTCCAGATCCATGCCAAGATCCTTCCACATCTGTACGTAATCTGACACTATATACATCCTCCTCACATATATTTCACTGTCCGTCAAACCATCAGTTCATACCAGCCGTCCGTTTCAATGCCAGCTTCCCGCGCCGTTCTTTCGACCGCGTCCCTTGCGTCCACCGGCGTGCTCCACGCCATGCCGCAGCCCGCGGTGATGTCCTGCGGCACGGGTATCAGCCGACCGGGAACCCCTCTCTGTGCGCACACCTTCTCCATTGCCATCGCGGCTGTCGTCGTGTGAAACGTCACGATCAGCCGCAGCTCTTTCGCCCTCATTGGGCCAGCTCCTTCACGGCGCGTACCGCCGCGTCCACGTCCTCGGCTTCGGTGAACCATCCGAAACTGAAACGCACAGCTCCCTGCTGCGTTGTGCCCAGCGCCTGATGCATTCGGGGCGCGCAGTGAGCGCCCGGCCGAACCGCGATGCCATATGCCTCGGACAGCTCATCGGCCACCGTGCCGGAATCGTAATCGCGGATGTTCAGCGCCACCACCGGCGCGTGCTGTCTCGCCATAAAATCGCCGTATACCGCCACGCCCTCAATATGTGAAACCCCGTCCAAAAAACGGCGCGTCAGAAATTCTTCTTTGTCCCGTATGGCCTCGATGCCCACCGAGTTGATATAGTCCACCGCCGCGGCCAGCCCCGCTATGCCGTGTCCGTTCAGCGTGCCCGCCTCCAGCAGCGCGGGCAGCGCTTCCGGCTGCGTTTGGCTGTACGTCTGCACACCGGTACCGCCCACCTTCCACGGGCGAATTTCAACACCTTCGCGGATGCACAGGCCGCCGGTGCCCTGAGGCCCCATCAGCGCTTTGTGTCCGGTGAAGCACAGTATGTCAATACCCATCGCTTCCATGTCGATGGGGAATTCGCCCGCCGTCTGCGCGGCGTCCACGATGAACAGCAGGCCGTGAGCTTTCGCTATCTGCCCCACCCGCGCCAAGTCCACCATGTTGCCGGTGAGGTTGGACGCGTGCGTGCACACGATGGCCTGCGTGTTTGGGCGAATCAGCCCTTCAAAATCCGCGTAGTCGATATTGCCGCTCCGGTCCGCCGCGACAAAGTCCAGCGCCGTCTGTCGCTCCGCCTCCAGCCTGTACAGCGGCCTTAACACCGAATTGTGCTCAAGATCCGTAGTGATCACATGTCCGTTGGGATTGATCGCGCCACTGATAGCGATATTCAGCGCCTCCGTGGCGTTGCACGTGAACACCACATGGTCGGCGCGCTTGTAGCCGAACAGCTTCGCCAGCTTGACACGCGCGTCATAAACGGTGCGCGAAGCATCCAGACTGCTGGCGTGCGTCCCGCGCGAGGCGTTGCCCAGCGCATTCATCGCCTGCATCACGGCTTCCACCACCTCAGGCGGCTTGCGCAATGTTGTTGCCGCGTTATCGAGGTAGATCACGGCTTGATAACCTTGGCCGCACCGCTGAGCTTCTCCACAATGGTATACATGTTGGTGACCTGCCCCACCGCCAGTTTCTCGGTCAGACCATAGAAGTTCAGGCAGGTGCCGCACGTCAGTATCTCCACACCCTGCGCCTCCATACTTTTCAGATCCTCCACGCTCACCGACCCTTCTGTCGGAATGGACGCGCCGCCGTTATAGAAAAGAACCGTCTTCGGCAGTTCCTCCAGCTGCGACAATGCATAGATGAATCCCTTCATCAGCGTCTTGCCCAGTTCGTCGTCTCCCCGGCCCATCGCGGCGGTGTCAATGGCGACCACAGTGTTGCCCCGAACATCGGATACGCACACGGCTTCCGGTTCCGCCGCTTTCGCTGGCAGACCAGTCACCTCCATCGTAATCACAAACAGCTTGTCGCTTTTCTTTTCGCTGCTCACCTTAAAGCCTTTGCCCACTGCCAGTCTTGTCACGTTTTGCACAGCGATCTCGTTATCCACGTGCACTTCCAGAACGCCCGCTTCCTTCATCTCTCCCAGCGCTTTCGTGGCCTTCACCACGGGTATCGGGCACTGTTCACCCACCGCATTGACAATCACCTTTGCCATTGTAGTTCCTCCTCACCGTATCGTTTCAGGTATGCCAGCATTTCCGGGGAAATACTCATCCCTGATCCCAGTCACATCTTCCCTCTTCACAGGGCATTCGGTTCATCCGTCAGCCCTTGCGTTCTTCATCGCGTGCAGCGCCGCGCCGATAGCCCCCG
>JAEWWC010000060.1 GCA_023396555.1 Bacillota bacterium | reverse complement strand
CCGCAAGTCGTCAAAAAACCGCCGCCGAACGTTTTGAGCCAGCCGTCGCCGTTTCCGTCATAATAAGCCGGCGATGCAAGCCCCGCTTTGGTCGCAAAGGCAAAGTTCACGCCCCTGTACGACAGCCCGGCGATGTCCATTGCCCTGTCCGCCAGCACCGTGAAACAGAGCCCCGCGCCGTTGTTCACGTCTGCCGCGAGCATCCCCTCAGCGCGCCCGCCGCACAGCCGGTATGGCCGCGCATAGAACAGCTGCGAAACATCGCCCGTGTACTGATACAGTTCCTTTTTTGTCAGCATGCGATATCCCCGTTCTCAGTCTCCGTTACATACGGCTCAGCATGTCGGTCAGGAAGCGCACCGCCATACGGATATCCTCCGCGCCATTCTTGACCTCGCGCTCGATCGTCAGAAAACCGTCATAGCCGATGTCGGCCAGCGCCTTGAGATACTCCGGCCAGCGCACCTTACCCTGCCCCAGCGGCATCTCCGTCGCATAGTTGACGCTGCGAGCCCATTCCAGCCCACCTTCCGCGAACATGTGATAATACTTTCCGGCATCGATTTCGATCTCACTTTTTCCATCCTTGGCGTGCGTGTGCACGATGGACTTGCCCGCTGTATACACCGCCTTCACCTCGTCGTCGCCCGTCACCATCACAATGTTGCCGGGGTCGTAGTTGATGGCCATGCCGGGTCCGCAGTCGTCCACGAAGCTCTTCAGCGTCGCAATCAGCTCCGGCCCCGTTTCCACGGCGATATGGCTGCCGAAACGGGCCGCGTATTCGCCCACTTCCGCACACGCTTCCTTCATCACCTGATAACGCGGGTGGCTCTTGTCCGCCGGAATCACGCCGATATGGGTGGTCACAATATGGCAGTCCAGCTCCATCCCGAGGTCTACCGTGCGCTTGATGTACTCGATTTTCGCGGCGTTGTCCTCCGCTTTCTCAAAGCCGAAGCCGCCCAGCTCACCGCACAGCGATACGATCTGCTGGTCACACTCTCGCGCCACGCTCTTCACCTTCCTGATTTGATCGGGCGTCACCGTCAGAGAATCCAGTTCTCCCGCGGCATATACCTGCACACCCTGCGCGCCGCAGCGCTGCGACTCGCGTATGCCCTCTATCAGCCCGACGCCAAACCAGTCAGCCAGTGTGCCGATTTTCATAAACCATCCTCCTTAATATTCGAAGATTGTCTAAAACGCGAAATATTCAATCAGCTGTTCCTGTGTCAGCTGGCCGCCGTACTCGCATTTCTCCAGCGCCTCGGCGTACCGCGCCTGCTGACCGCGCTCGCCGTATTTGGCCGTCAGCTCCGCGCGCCAAAGATCGGCATACCTCTCCGACCGTCCCGCAAACGGGCTCTTTTTGAACCACTCTAACCTCTCGGCATCGTCTTCGGGAATACCCGTGATGCCGTCCACCCACGGCAGCCATTCATAGAACTGCGAGGTATACTGGTGATACATACGCATCTTGTCCTCGTGTATGTCTGAGATATCAAAAACCAGATCGGGAATGAACGGATACGGCTTTCGGAAGCTGTCCGCCATATAGAATATCGCGGGCTGATAGCGCAGTACCGGCGTCATCGGGCACACATTGGGCACCTGCACCAGATAGGAGCAGTCCTGCACCAGTATCGAGGTGTTGCGGTGGTCCGGATGATAGTCGTTGGGGCGGTGCGTGAATATCATGTCGGGCGCCCAGCTGCGTATCGCCTTGAGCACGGAATAGCGCTCCGGCAGGCCGGGCACCAGAAAGCCGTCGTTGTTGTCAAGCAGCTCATATTCGATGCCGGTCAGCGCGGATACCTTTTTCGCTTCCGCAGACCGTATAGCGCTCAGCGCCGCGCCCATATTCTGATAATGTCCAGAACAGCCGTTGGTAACAGTCAGAAACTTTACGTCGTGTCCCGTACGCACAAAGCGCAACGCAATGCCGCCCGCCGTTTCGCAGTCATCGGGGTGCGCCCCGATCACCATCACTCTCAAATGCTTCGACATCAATTCATCAACTCCTTTATTTGGTACTTAGAAACTATAATCTTAGTTAAGCGGATACAGAAACCACGAGGGCCTCCTTTTTCGTATCCGTGCGCAGCGCCAGAAATGAGAACAGCGCGCTCAGCAGGCTGGTGGCTACCGGTAGAAGCATGCCTATTGTCACGGAGCTTACCGCCATCACATAACCGGCCAATAGCGGCATCAGTATGCGCGCGATGCACATCATGAACATCATCACCGATGTGGGCAGCGACGTCCTTCCCGGATACTTCATATTGACTTCGCTGAACAGGTTGGGCATGCACTGGCCGCTCAGCAGCCCGATGACGCCGTATGTAGCGATCAGCACCATCGGGTCGTGCAGCAGCATGCCCAGCGCATTCAGCACGCTGACGGATCCAATACCGATCACATACATTTTGAGCGGCCTCATTTTAAGCCTTGGCGCAAAGAACCGGCTGATCGTACTGAACAGCCAGAGGACAGATAACGCAGCCGCGCCCATCTCCGCCGGCTGCAGTGTCATCCCTAGTACGGTTGTCGGCACGAACGTCTCCGTCATATAGTGCACGATCCAAAGCGATAGACAGATCAGCGTCGCGGAATACATGATGCCGCCGCCGATGAGGAAAAGGTTATAACGATTCTTCAGATAACCGGTCACCTCATGCCAACGCAGCTTGGGTTCGTCGATGCTTGAAGCCGTGATATGTCCGCCGTCCCGCCGCGTCTGAACCACGAAATACAGTATCCCCAACCCCATCAGGCCGGCGATGACAAAGTACACATGCCGCCAGATGATCAACCCCAGAAACGCCTGTATGATGAACGGAGAAATAAATGCGCCCAGGCCAAAACTGCCGTGCAACGCCCCCATATATTTCGCACCGTTCTCCTTGTTGATGTCCATAATGCTGGAGTTGCAGGCTGAATCCAGCCACCCCATACCGATGCCCAGCAATATGTAGACGAACAGCAGCATCCAGTATTCCGTGATAAACCCCATCAGCACCATCAGCACTGCCTGCGTTGCGGCGCTGAGGAGTATCATCGTCCATTTCTTGATCCGTCCCTGCAGCGTCAGCATAACAAACAGCGACAGCAGGCTGCCTACACCGATCATGCTGCTGACGGAACCCTGTTCATAGCTTTTCAGGCTGAAGTCCTTAATGATATCGTTCATGAACAGACTGGGCGTGTTCATGACAAAAGCATAAATGAGTATCAGCAGCAGAATTGAGTAGGTAAATCTTTTTGCTTGTTTTTGTTCCAAATGTGTCCGTCCTTGTCTGTCAGGATATTAGCGCTCCAATGCCATTATATCAGAACGAATCCTGTCTCCTCAGATATGCCGCAGGCGGCTTTTCGCTGAATCCGTGGTGCCTGCGTATGAAGCGATGCCGGGCCTCCGGCGATCTGCCGAAAGGCCCGGTACCTGAATATGAACATTATCTTTATATTACTGGCGCACCGCTTTGGATCGGTTGTAGATCACGAGCAACAGT
>JAEWWC010000171.1 GCA_023396555.1 Bacillota bacterium | reverse complement strand
GCGGAGTGGCTGAGAAAATCGCTGGAAAACAAAAAACGGCTGTGTGCGCTGCCTGTGGGCGAGGCCTACCGGGCTGCGCAGGGCAACGGCTATATGCGCGCGAGAGACCTGCTGACGGTGACGCAGGCTCTGCTGTACGGCGGCGTGTCGCACGGCGTCCGTATATTGTCCGAGAACTCCGTGAAGGAGATGTGCGCGGTGCAGTTTGACGATGGTTTCATCCGGACAGGCCTCAACCTGATGCATTACGGGCATCTGGCTCCGCAGCCGCTGATCGGCCACTACGGACGGGCTTTTGGAGCGCTCGCGGTTTTCATGTTCGATCCCGACGAGAGAAAAGCGGCTGCGGTGCTGTGCAACGGCGCAGACATGGAACCGGACGGGCGCGGCATTCTGGGAAATTCGCTTTTCTGCACACAGGCGATGCAGGCCCTGTGGTCGGCATGCTTTGAGTGAACTGAATGATAACGCTGTATAAGACTTGCGTAATCGGCTGGTTGGCGTTACTATAATACCATCATGCCGGAAAGGATATACAATAGATATGGCAAAGTTTACCGAAGTGGACGGAAGGGACATCGGCGATGTCAAGATATATGCGCTCAGTACATGCGGCTGGTGCAAAAAGGCCAAGGCTTTTTTTAAAGATAATAATATAAAATACGCTTATATTGATATGGACAGGGTGGAGCCGGGAGAAGAAGCGGAAGCCATACGTAAGCAGCAGCTTAAGCACAATCCAGCTGGCTCGTTTCCCACCATCGTGGTGGACGGCGTCTGCATTATCGGTTACGATCTGGACAGGCTGAATGCACTGACCCGGAGGTAGGTATGGATGAGCGTGTGCAAAAAAGGCTGGAGGCGTTGAAAAAGGATGCGGCTGTCGGAGGATATAAGCTCAACCCCGACGAGGATTTTGTGGCTGATTTGGCTGAAGGGCTGGTGGTCAACAACGACCGCTATGGGCTGGAGATATGCCCATGCCGGCTGATTGACGGTGCGCCCGAAGAAAATCTCGACATCGTGTGCCCATGCGTTTACCGCGACGACGACCTGGCCGATTACGGCGCGTGCTACTGTGCGCTGTATGTGACGGACGGCATACCCACGAAGCAGGTGCCCGAGCGGCGTCCGCCGAAGGAGGAGCGCAAAGTGGCTGAAGCTGCCAGACAGGAGGCCTCCGGAGCACCGGCTGCGGCGCTTAAATATCCGGTTTACCGGTGCACCGTGTGCGGTTATCTGTGTGCGAACACAAACCCGCCGCGCGTCTGCCCGATATGCAAAGCCAAAGCGGAGCGGTTCGAGCGGTTCATGTAAGATAGCAAAAACGAGGAGTGCAGCGTACGGCTTGTGCTCCTTTTTTAATCACGAAACTGCGCTGCTGTTTCTCAGTCATTCAGATTCAGCGTACGCGGCGGACAGGCCTGCGCCGTCGTCTACCGTCAGGTATTCACCGGGGCGCATGGCGATGTGACCGGATACGTACGGCTGCCCTTCCACAGTCAGCATCACGCGCATCACGCCGTAATAGCGCCCGAACGTGTTGGCGACGCTTTGCAGTATCGACTGCTCGTAAGCCGCTCCGGCGTTCATTTCCTGAGCAAACGCCTCATTCAGGTCAATATAGACCATGCCATCTTTATTGAGATACAGGCTGTTGATTTTGGTGCCGGGTGAGAACACGCGTCCCAGCGGCTTGGGCGGCGTTTCCTTGTAGGTATCGGCCAGCACATCGCGTGTGATATCGTTGGTATAGAAACCAACCTCTTTGTCGATATAGCCCAGCTTCTCGGAATTCGCGTTCGGGTAGTAGAAACGCACCGTCTGCATCAACGGAACATCCCTTTCCACCTTGGCAAGTTCGGAAATGACAGGCCCGCCTTCCGACACATACACCGTTTTGATGAGACCGATATCCTTGGCATAGTAGTCCATGGATTTGCCGTAAGGGCCTTCGGTGGTCACTTCCATGGTGTCAAAGCTGCCCGCCGGCGTTTCGACCGTTATGCCGGCGCCGGTTATCGTGCGGATTCGCCCGTCTCCCAGCAGCCACGAACGGCCTGTTTCAAGCGGCGCTTTGAGCAGCACTTCCGGCGCTGGGGCCTTCATGTCCATCATGTTCTGACGGAAATAGACTTCGCCCTGCGAGAATATGATCTCGGCTCTGTTTTTGTTTATCCGGACGACGCGTACCGCCGTTGTGCCGCCCGTGCTGATCCGCTGCTGAAGTAGTCCATCGTCAGTATAGTCGGTATATACTTCATATGAAGCGAATTCGTTGCCTGTTCCCTGATAGCTCAGACGTGTGTTGCTGTTCGCGGGGAAATAGTCAGCAATGCGCGCGTTGATGTTAACTGCGGCGGCTGTTCCTTCGGGCTTTTCGGCAGCTGTTGAACAGGCGGTCAGCAGCACGCAAGCTGCGATGGCAAGTACTGTAATACACAACTTTTTCATTGCTCATCACCTCGGTATAAATATAATATCAACGAGCTGAGCGTATGCCTGCTGTGCATTATGGTGTGGCTTTACATCTGGTGTGGTGGTATAATGTCGCCAAAGAACACAAGGAGCCTTCACTTAAGGATGGCATTCAATAAAATTAAAAAGATACCGACAGCGGAAGAGATCAAACAGGAATTGCCGCTGTCCGAAGAGCTTGTCCGACTCAAACAGAGCCGGGACGACGAATTGTGCGCTGTGTTTGGCGGGACGGATAGCCGTTTCGTGCTGATTATCGGACCCTGCTCGGCGGACAGCGAGGAACCGGTACTGGAGTATCTGGGGCGTCTTGCCGATGTGCAGACGCGTGTGAAGGATGTACTGCTGCTGGTGCCGCGCATATACACCAACAAGCCGCGTACAACGGGTGAAGGTTATAAGGGCATGGCGCATCAACCCGACCCTGAGAAAGCCGCGGACCTGAGGACCGGCATCAAGGCAATCCGGCGGCTGCACATACGCGCGCTTGCGGAGTTCGGTTTGCCGGCGGCGGATGAGATGCTGTATCCGGAAAACTTCGCATACCTGTCGGATGTGTTGGGTTATCACGCGGTGGGCGCGCGCTCGGTGGAAAACCAGCTGCACCGGCTGACCGCCAGCGGCATCGACTCGCCGGTGGGCATGAAGAATCCCACCAGCGGCGATATTTCGGTGATGCTGAACTCGATTTACGCGGCGCAGCTGCCGCACCGGTTCATATACAGCGGCTGGGAGGTGGAGACGCCGGGGAACCCATATGCTCACGCGGTGCTCCGTGGTGCGGTTGATTCCGGCGGGCGCTCCCTGCCCAACTATCACTACGAAAACCTGATCGGTCTCGCACAGGCTTATATTGAAATGGGCCTTAAAAACCCCGCCATTGTGGTGGATACCAACCACGCCAATTCGCAGAAGCGTTATGAGGAGCAGCCGCGCATTGCGAGCGAGGTGCTGTACAGCCGCCGCTACGACAGCACGCTCACCGGCATGGTAAAAGGGCTGATGATAGAGAGCTATCTGCTGCCGGGCCGGCAGGATATCGGGGGCGTGCCGGGCTGCTCCATCACCGATCCATGCCTCGGCTGGGAGGAGACCGAGCGGCTGATCATGGACATCGCCGAGCGGGTTTAGTTGTCAGGACACTGAAATGTGTGAGTAACGGCCTGGAAAGGCC
>JAEWWC010000209.1 GCA_023396555.1 Bacillota bacterium | reverse complement strand
GAGTATCCGCGGCCGGTGGAACGGCTGCACATTGAGACGGGCGATAAGATCAATTTCGCGCTGCAGTGCCGCCACTGCGACGACCCCAAGTGCGTGCAGGGCTGCATCACCGGGGCGATGCAGAAGGACCCGGAGACGGGGCTGGTGTTCAACGAGACGGAGCGCTGCGTGGGCTGCTGGACTTGCGTGCTGGTGTGCCCGTTCGGCGCGATCGTGCGGGACGAGGGCAAAAAGAAGGTGGCGGCGAAATGCGACCTGTGCGCGCAGAGCGGCGAACCGGAATGCGTCAAGCACTGCCCGAACAACGCGCTCAAGTATGAAGATAGAGGGGAGGAGTAAGCCATGGATTATGTGATTATCGGCAACTCGGCCGCGGCGGTGGGCTGCATCGAGGGGCTTCGCAAGTGCGACAAGGAAGGCCGCATCACGGTGATCTCCGACGAGACTCATCACGTTTACTCGCGCCCGCTCATATCGTATTACCTCGCGGGTAAGGTCAGCGCCAAGAACATGGTGTACCGCAAGCAGGACTTCTACGAGAAGTTTGGCGTGACTACGATGTTCGGCAAAAAGGCGACGGCGATTGACCCGAAGCAAAAGACGGTGACGCTGGATGGCGGTGAAACGGTGAAGTACGACAAGCTGCTGATCGCGACGGGTTCGTCCCCGTTCGTGCCGCCGACGGAAGGATTGAAGGATCAGGACAACTTTTATACGTTCCTTAAATACGACGACGCGCTGGGCATCGAGAAATGGATATCTAAGGACGCCAATGTGGTCGTGGTCGGCGCGGGACTGATCGGTCTTAAGGCGGCGGAAGGTATCGCGCCGGTGGCAGGCAGCGTGCATGTGGTGGAGATGGCGCCGCGCGTGCTGCCGATGATACTGGACGAAGCGGCGGCGGCTCCGGTACAAAAGCGTCTGGAGGAGAACGGCGTAACGTTCCACCTCGGCATGACGGTGGGCGAAGTGATCGGCGATAAGCACATTGAGCAGGTGGTGTTGAAAGACGGCACCGTTCTGCCGTGCGACGTGCTGGTGATGGGCGTGGGCGTGAGGCCCAACGTGGCGGAAGCCAAGGCGGCGGGCGTGGACGTGAACCGCGGCATCATCGTGGACGATACGATGCGGACCAATGTGGCGGATATATGGGCGGCGGGCGACGTGACTGAGGGTGTGGATGCGATAACGGGCGAGCGCAAGATCATGGCGCTGTGGCCCAATGCCTATGCGCAGGGGCGCGCGGCGGGCTACGACATGGCGGGTAAGAAGGATGATTTCACCGGCGTGTTCCCGATGAACGCCGTGGGATTCTTCGGCCTTTCGGTGATCACCGCGGGCGTGCAGGGCGGCGAAGGTATTGAGTTGCTGGCTAAATACGATGAGAAGACCGGCGCGTCCAAGCGCTTCTTCGTGAAGGACGACAGGCTGGTGGGCATGATACTCGTCGGCGATGTGGACCGCGCGGGCATCTATACGTATCTGATGAGCGAGCGCATACCGCTCTACAGTCTGGAAGGCAAGCTGACGGACGACGGCTTCGGTCTGATGGCGCTGGGACAGGAGCGCATGAAGCAGCGCATTTCTTCATAAAGGGGATAGGGGTAAAATGGAACTGACGGCAGGATCGCAATATTACAGCGACTTGAATGAGCAAATAAAGGCACTGGCGCAAGAGCCGGGCGAGATCACGGTGAACGAGGTATACGGACATCGGTACATCGGCTGCGGCCTCAAAAGCCATACCAAGCTGAACGTGCACGGCACGCTGGGCAACGATTCGGCCTGTTACATGGACGGCGCGACGCTGGAGGTGTTCGGCAACGCGCAGGACGGCGTCGCCAACACGATGAACGACGGGAAGTTGATCGTACACGGCAACTGCGGCGATATTATGGGCTACGCGATGCGCGGCGGAGAGATATATATACAGGGCTACGCGGGCTACCGCGCCGGCATCCACATGAAGGAGTACATGGACAAGGTGCCCAAGGTGGTGATCGGCACCAAGGCGGGCGACTTCCTCGGCGAATATATGGCGGGGGGCCGCGTGGTGGTGCTGGGCCTTAACTTGAAGCCGGGTGAGAAGGCGGCCGGAAAGTTTTTCGGCACCGGCATGCACGGAGGTAGGATGTATATCCGCGGCGAGGTGACCGAGGCGCTGATGGGCCGTGAGATCGCACGCAAGGAGCTGGACGATGAGGACAGGGCGTTTCTGCAGAGGACGCTGGACGAGTATGCCGCGTATTTCGACGTGGACGTTTCCGGTATCGGCGTAGGCGAGTTCAAGCTGTATCAGCCCAAAAGCAAGAGACCGTACGGCAACATGTACGTGGGCAACTAGGAACGGTTATCAGCCGTCGCAGGGATATGCGGCGGCTTTTTCAGTTAGGGAGAAGATATGCGCTTGATGTTAATCGGGTTAATACCTTCGGGGTTTGTGCAGCTCGTGCTGCGCGCGGTCCAGGTCGGTCTTGTGGACGTAGACGTAGTACATGCTGGACAGCAGGGGGTTTCCCCTGTTTGAGCTAATGACGCTTCGGTGGGACGCGACGTGATCTACGGACCGGATTATATAACGTATGCCCGCAGCGGACAGCGTATCGCGAACGCGGGCGAGCTGGCCGATGTCGAAACCGGCAAACACTTCTTTTCGGTTCCAGAGCATGATCATGGCAAACCTCCTATCGTATGGGAGAGGTGTGGAGCGCGGCGTGCGCCCGGTCCAAATCGTCCTTGTGCACATATATGTAGCTGAGCGCCGTGAAAGAGGAACTTTCGCCGAATGACCCCATGCGGCTGCGTAATGTTTGATTGCTGGAACGCCGGATAAAGGGGATGCCGGCATCGGTTAGCGTTTTGCGGACATGGGAGAGCTGGTCGACATCAAAGCCCATATACACTTCATGGCGGTTCCATATCGAAATCATGTACAACTCCTTTCAACGCTTACAGGCTGATTTCTCCGCGCAGGTAGCATACGGCGGTGCCGCCGATTTTGACACGCTCGCCGCAGTCTTCGCAGAGGAGACTGCCACCGCGGGCGGAGAGCTGGCGAGCCGTCATGCGCTGTTTGCCGAGGCGGCCGCTCCAGAACGGGATGAGCGTGCAGTGGGACGAGCCGGTGACCGGATCTTCGAGTATGCCTGCACCCGGCGCGAAGAAGCGCGAGACGAAGTCGCAGTCCGTCCCTTTGGCGGTGACGATGATGGCGAATACGTTATCGATCTGCCGGAGCAGCGCGAAGTCCGGGCGAAGATGGCGGACGGCATCCTCGCTGTTCAGCAGCACCAGCAGGTCACGGGACATGTGCGTTTCCAATACGGATGCGCCCAGCGCCTGTTCCAGCAGCTGCGGCACGTCGCAGCGGACTGGCGCTCGGGTGGGGAAGTCCATCGTGAATATATCGCCGTTTTTGGTAACGGTGAGCGTGCCGCTCTGGGTATGGAAGTCTACCGTATCGGATACGGCACGGACTTCGTTCATCAGCACGAATGCGCTGGCGAGCGTGGCATGACCACACAGGTCGATCTCCACCTCGGGCGTAAACCAGCGCAGACCGTATGCGCTTTTATCTTCACGCACGAGAAAAGCCGTCTCCGCGAGGTTGTTCTCCATCGCGATATTTTGCATTACCGCATCGTCCAACCAGGACTCCAGCAGGCACACGCCCGCCGGGTTGCCGCCGAACAGCTTATCCGTGAACACATCGATGACGAAGTATTTCATTGCTTTGGCCCTCCTCGGGTTTTATAAGACCGTGGAGGCGCTGCCTCCACACCACCGCCAAAGGGATGCATCCCTTTGGAAACCCATCAGAGAAATGCTTCGCATTTCTCGTTACTTAATATAACTGTTCCGCCTTGCCGGAAACGGCAAGGCACAATGGGATTCTCAAGGGACTCGTTCCTTGAGCGGGAGCACGAGGGCAGCGCCCTCGTAAAATGGTCTGTTATGCTATAAGCATCCGCTGATGCGGCGGGCGGCTTCCTCGATGCGGTCACGGTCCTGAACGAGCGCGATGCGAACGTAGCCTCTGCCCTGATCTCCGAAGGCGCTGCCCGGTACCACGATGACACCGGCCTTGCGCATGAGCATCTGCGCAAACGTGATATCGTCGGGCCAGGCTTGAGGCGTTTTGGCCCACACAAACATCGTGGCTTTGGGCGGAGTGATCGTCCAGCCGGCTTCGTCAAATGCGCGGATCAGCAGGTCACGGCGTTTCTCGTATTCGCCAGACGTGAAGCGGACGACGGCGTCGTCGCACTCGAGCGCGCAGATGCCCGCTCGCTGCACCGGCAGGAACACGCCGTAGTCGGTATTGGATTTGATCTGCTTTAAGCCTGAGACATACTCGGCGTTGCCGACGCAGAATCCGAGGCGTGCACCGGCGTAGCCGTACGTCTTGGACAGCGAATTGAACTCCGCGCCGATATCCTTCGCGCCCTTATG
This sequence comes from Bacillota bacterium, assembly GCA_023396555.1. Taxonomy (GTDB): domain Bacteria; phylum Bacillota; class Clostridia; order Christensenellales; family SZUA-584; genus SZUA-584. The sequence continues at coordinate 17,186 of JAEWWC010000209.1, read as the reverse complement.
CGCAAGGAAGCTGCCCACACGGATGCCGTCGAAGGCAAGTTCGCTATAGGCATTGTCGTGAATGACGAATATATCGTTGGCTTTTGCAAATGCGATCAGCTCGTCATAGAACGACGGCGGCGCGACAGCTGTGGTGGGGTTGTTGGGGTATGACACGATCATCAGCTTCGCGCGCTGTGCCACTTCCGATGGGATGTCTGCGAAATCGGTGATGAAGCCGTTCTCGGGCCGCTGCGGGACGCGGAACACCTCGGCATGCGCCAGCGCCGCGCCCACAAAAAATGCCGGATAGCACGGGTCCTGCAGTATCACGGTATCGCCGGGGTCTATGACGGGCAGACAGCAATGAGCCAAACCCTCCTGCGTGCCCAGCACGGCGCAGACTTCTGTTTTGGGATCCAGCTCGACGCCGTATCGGCGGCTGTACCATTGAGCGGCTGCATCCGAGAGCTCCGGCAGATCTCCGATGGCGTAGACATAGCTTGAGTCTTTCATGGCTTCATCCGCGATGGTTTGCTTGATGACCGGAGCGGGCGGTATATTTGGCGTACCCACGCCGAGGTCGATCACATCGACGCCGGACGCGATGAGCGCCGCCTTTTCTTTGGCGAGTTCGGTAAATATTCCTGAAGAAAGACGCTGCATGAGTTTGGATGTTTGCATGGCAGTTTGTTTGACGCGCCCGAAGGGACGCATTTCTCCTTTGTCTGTTGGGATATGTGCTTTTAACTGTTTCATGTTGATTATATACGTTTGGTTTGTAAAAATCAAAGTTTTGCCGCTTGCTGTATGCCGTAATGAACGGTTAAAATGGGTGGGCGGGAGAAGTTTTATGACTATTTGGGAGATTGCGGCCTTGTCCGCGCTAATACTAGTAAATATCGTGGGGTTTGCGGTGTGCGCGGCGGATAAGCACGCGGCGATCAGGAATAAAAGGCGCGTGCGTGAAAGCACACTATTTTTGCTGGCGCTGTTTGGCGGCGCGGCGGGAGTATACATCTCAATGATGATCTTTAGGCACAAGACACGAAAAATGAAGTTTAAAGCGTTGATTCCGGTCATACTATGCGCACAGGCGGCATTAATCTTATGGATCATTTTTCGAAACAGGTGAAAACAGTTGCACGGTAAAAACAGGCTGATACATCATTGGTGTTGACATCGGCGGGTTACTTCAATATAATATATCCGTCTTACCATCGATATAAAGGCCGCAACCGGCTAAAATATGAAAGAGAGTGACTTAAGGCCATGAAAATGACGTTACAGCCCAAAAAGAGACAGCGCAAGAAGGTGCACGGCTTCAGACAGAGAATGAAGACCCGGAACGGCCGCAATGTGCTGAAGCGCAGAAGAGCAAAGGGCAGAAAAGAACTTTCCGCATAAGCTTGCTGGGTGCCGGGCAACCGGCATTTTTTGCCATATGGATAGGAAAGACCATTGAGGCGCGAATATTCGCTGAGGCGCAATAAAGAATTCAGATATGTGTACAGAAAAGGCCGGTCCGTATCGGATAGCCGTTTGGTGCTCGTGTATGTGATCACGAAAACGCCGCATATGAAGGTGGGTTTTTCGGTATCGCGAAAGCTGGGTAACAGCGTACAGCGAAACAGATTGAAACGGCGGATGAAGGAGGCTTTTTTCGCCAGACTGGACTGCATACCGAAAAATTGCCTGCTGGTTTTTACGCCGAGGGAATCGGCCAAGGATATGACATTCGCGGAAATAGAAGCATCGTTAGGCAAGCTGCTCAAAAAGGCGGGACTGTTGGAGAAATCATCATGAAGCGCGTGCTGCTTTCGGTCATCTGGTTTTACAAAAGGGCCATTTCGCCCTATACGCGTCCGTCGTGCCGGTTTACGCCCACATGTTCTGAATATGCCGTGGAGGCGATCACCAAGCATGGGGCGCTGAAGGGACTCGGACTTTCCATTTGGCGGATTTTGCGGTGCAACCCTTTTGGCAAGGGCGGCTATGACCCTGTCCCTTAGGCAGTCAAATGATGACGGAGGACATATAGATTGGGTTTTTTAAGCAATAACTTCATCTCGGATTTTTTCGTGATAGTGCTGAAGCTGGTTTACAGCTTTGTTCGCGATTACTCGGGCGCGATTATTATACTGACGGTGGCGATCAGGCTGCTGATACTGCCGCTGGATCTCAAGCAGAAGCAGAGCGCGCGCAAGATGGCGATGATCCAGCCCAAGCTGGAATCGCTTAAAAAGCGCTATGCCAGCAACCCGCAGCAGCTGCAAAAAAAGCAGCAGGAGCTGTACAAAACAGAAGGCGTGAAGCCTTTGGCCGGTTGCCTGCCGATGCTGATTACGCTGCCGATATTCTTCGCTTTCTTCGGCGCGATGCGCGTGCTGGAAGCGGAGCAGACGATTTCGTTTATATTGAACGCGCAGCATTTGGGGCCGGACGCTTACGTGCTGCCGCAATGGCTGTGGGTGCATAACTTCTGGCAGCCTGATTCAGGACTTGAACCGATCATGAAGGGCGCAGCGCAGTTTGCACAGTTCTTCGCTACCAACGTTAACGTGACTCCGCAGCAGCTGCATATGATGGCGGGCTCGGGACTGCTGAACTTTGATGTTGTAAACGGGTTGCAGGCAGGTGCTGCTTATCAGACATTGGCTGATAACATCATCCAGACCAACGGTCTAGTAGGCGTCAACAACGGCTGGTTCATATTGCCGATACTCGCGGGCGCGTCGCTGTTCCTGCAGCAGAGGCTGACGACGGCTCAGACACCGGGCGGTGCACAGGCCCAGCCGGGCGGCAAGTTCATGCTGTGGTTTTTCCCGCTGTTCTCCGTATACATCTGCGCAACAGCCAATGCGGCGTTCTCCGTTTACTGGCTGGCGGCCAACATCTACGCGCTGGGGCAGACGCTGATCGTGAACTGGATCTATAAGAAACAGGATGAGAAGAGAAAACAGGGCGTCATCGAGGAGGCGACTTAATGGACTTCATAGAGAGCAAGGGCAAGACGGTGGACGAGGCTGTATTCAGCGGCCTTGTCAAGATGGACCTCTCCATAGACGAAGTGGATATCGAGATACTGGACGAAGGCGGCGGGCTGTTTAAAAGCGCCAAGGTACGCCTGACCAAGAAACCCGAAGAGAAGATCACCCCTTTTGTGCCCGACAAGCCGCTGGATGAGGAGTTTCCCCGTCCCCGGCCGGAGCGGCGCGATGACAGGCGCGACCACGACCGCAGACACGACGGGCGGCGCGACGACAGACCGGAGCGGCGTGAAAACCGCGACAGAAGTGATGACCGGCGGAACCATGACAGCCGTGACAGACGGGATGACCGTCGGGGCGGCGAGCACCGCTCGGGCGAGCGGCGGGATTACGGACGGCGGGACGACAGGCGTCGCGGCGGCATGGAGATAGGTATTCCCGCGGATTTTGTCGCGCAGGAGCCGGCCAATGATGCGGAGAAGTTTTTACTGGGACTGTTCCAGCGCATGAACATGGGCGTTGTGATCAAATCGGGGACAGAGGACGGCATGATGAAGCTGGATCTGTCCGGCCGCGGCATGGGCCTTTTGATCGGCCGGCGCGGCGAAACGCTGGATGCGCTGCAGTATCTGACCAGCCTGGTGGTGAACAACGGTAAAGCCGATTATACCAAGATCATGCTGGATACCGAGGATTACCGCAAGAAGCGCGAGGATACGCTTAAACGGCTGGCGGCACGGCTGGCGGATAAGGTACAGAAGTCCGGTAAGCGGGTTGTGCTGGAGCCGATGAACCCGTATGAGAGGCGCATACTGCATGCGACGCTTCAGGACTATGACAAGGTGTATACCTACAGCGAGGGTGAGGATCCGTTCCGCAGCGTGGTGGTGGCCCTGAAGGGTGATGACGCCCCCGAAGAAGCCGCGAAACAGGCAAAGGAATAAGATAACAGCGGAGCGGAAACGCTCCGTCTTTTATTACCCCAAACAGGGGACCTATCTGGGGATTGACGCTGAATCGCCCGCGTGGTAGGTTATCAGAAGAATACGAAAGAGGATGTGAGCACATGAAACGAGTGATATTGATATTGTTGGCGGTTGTGCTGGCGGCGGCAGTATTCGGGTGCGCGCCCAAGCCCGAAACGGAGGAAGCGTCCGCTCTGACGCCCGAAGCAACGGCAGCCGAACCCGAAGCGCAGACTTCGGAAGCGCCTGCCAGTACGGAGCCGGTGAAGGCCACCATCGTTGTGAAGGATTTCGGCACCATTGAACTGGAGCTTTATCCGGACATCGCGCCGCAGTCGGTATATAACTTCTGTGACCTCGCGCGACAGGGCTTTTACGACGGGCTGATATTCCACCGTGTGATTTCCGGCTTCATGATACAGGGCGGAGATCCGGAGGGTACCGGCATGGGCGGCCCTGGTTACGCCATCAAGGGGGAGTTTGCCTTAAACGGTGTCGATAATAATTTGCTGCACACTCGCGGCGTGATTTCGATGGCGCGGGCGCAGGCGTATGACAGTGCCGGTTCTCAGTTTTTCATCATGCATCAGGATGTGCCGCAGTTGGACGGGCAGTATGCCGCGTTCGGTAAGGTGACATCAGGCATTGAGGTGGTGGACGCCATCGCGGCGGTGAAAACGGACGCAGACGACAAGCCGCTGCAGGACGTGGTGATTGAATCCATCACGATTGACGGGCCGGACCTGCCGGAGCCGGAGAAGCTGGCGGAATAAGGGACAATATGTGAAAACGAAAGGACGGTGCGCCGTCCTTTTTTTGCAAATAGAAGATAAAACATTCCCTCAATCACCTATGGTGCAGGAGCTGTTTTTTGGGGAGTGGGGCTGAGATGAAAAAAGGACGGGGGTGCCGTCCTTTGAGTGTTGACTGTTTATGCGAGAGAGTCCATGAACTCCTTGTAGTGTGCGAACGCGATGCCCGGCTCTTCCAGTGAGAGGTCCCACCGCTTCACCCATTCCAGCGAGTAGAAGCCCTGGTAACCCGCTTTGTTAAGCAGGCGGATGGTCTGGGCTACCGGTATGTCGCCCTCGCCGATCATTTTGTAGCTGATCTTTCTGCCGCTCATCACCGAATCCTTCAGGTGTACGTGGCGGACGAAAGGCGCAATATTGTCTATGGTATACGCCGGATCTTCGTTGAAGAAACGGTATGGATGGTGGATGTCGTAGAGTATGCCCACGTTTTCACCGTCCAGCTCCTTACGGAACAATGCTCCCAGCGACTTGGTCTTGGCGAAGAAGCCGTTGGTCTCGATCAGTGGTGTGACGTTTTTGCCCTTCGCGTAATCGGCAATTTCCAGCAGGTTGGCCACCACCACCTTGAGGCTCACGTCGTCCGATGGGGCGGGCTCAAGGTCCCCCAGCAGGCGGATGTACGGTGCGCCGATCAGGCTGGCGGTGTCCACATATGCTTTGGCCTTTTCCACGTCTTCGTCCACGTTCAGGTTGCACGAAGAGGCAAGGCACGGTATCTGCAGCGACAGATGCTCCAAACGACTCCGCGTGGTCGGCGCATGTGCGGGGGAGAACGCATCGATGTTGGGCGCATAGAGCTCATTCTGGACGCCGCGGAATTCGATGCCGTTGTAACCCAGGTCTGCCGCGACGGATACGATGTCTGAAAATGACCACTCCGGACAGCCGAGCGTGGAAAAACATGCCTTCATACGCGTTTCTCACTTTCCGGACGCGCACTAGCGTCCCTTAGCAATTATATAACAAAGGACGGCAAAAGAAAACACCCATCGTGTGACGCGGTTTACACGTTCATAACCTTCTTGAAATCGGCCAGCGCCTCTGCGAAGGCCTGCATGCACGCTTTGACGGGCGCGCCGCCTTCGAAGTCCACGCCCGCTTTTTTGAGCAGGTTCAGCGGATAGTCGCTGCCGCCGCTCTTGAGGAAAGCGAAGTAGGCGTCGCGCACGCCGAGCTTGCCTTCATATATGCCCGTTGCGATGGCGACCGCCGCTGAGAAGCCGGTGGCGTATTTATAGACGTAGAAGGCGTTGTAGAAGTGCGGTATGCGCGCCCATTCGATGGAAATGGTATCGCAGGTTTTGATGCTGTCGCCGTAGTACAGCCTGTTGAGTTCCGCATACTTCTGAGAAAGCGCTTCGTGCGTGAGCGGCTCGCCCGATTCAGCGCTGGCGTGGGAGATGCGCTCGAACTCGGCGAACATTGTCTGGCGCAGCACGGTGGTGCGGAATTGGTCGAGGTAGTGGTTGAGCACGTACTTTTTCAGCGCGTCGTCCGCATGGTCCAGCAAGTATCTGGTGAGCAGTATTTCGTTGACGGTGGAGGCCACCTCCGCGACGAAAATGGTGTAGCCCGCGAGAGGGAAGGGCAGCGCCTCATCCGAATAATATGAGTGCATTGCATGGCCCAACTCGTGCGCGATGGTATACGCGCTGTCCAGGTCGTCCCGATGGTTGAGCAGCACATAAGGGTGCGTACCGTATGCGCCCCATGAGTAAGCGCCGCTGGTCTTGCCCTCGGTTTCATAGACGTCGATCCAGCGCTCGGCGCGCGCCCGCTTCAGCAGCCCAATGTATTCGTCCCCCAGCGGGGACAGCGCTTCGGTGACGAGGTCCATCGCCTGGTCGTAGGTGTACTTCTTGTCGAACTCCGCCACCAGCGGCACGTAGATGTCGTACATCGCGATATCGGAAAGGCCGAGTATCCTGCGGCGCGTTTCGATATAGTCGTACATTGTGGGCAGGCTTTCGTGTATGGCGTTGATCAGGTCGTCGTACAACGAAACGGGCACATTGTCGGAGAACAGTGCACGCGCCACCGCGCTCTCATACCCGCGTACCTTGGTGTAGTAGATGTCTTTCTTGACGCTGGTGGAATAGGTTGCGGCGATGGTATTGATGCTGCCGCGGAAGGTGCTGTAATACGTCTCGAATGCGTTCTTGCGCACCTCGCGGTCCTTGTGCTGCATCAGCTCGGCGTATTTAGCGTGCGTGAGCGAGACGGGGCCCTCCGGCGTCTCAACCGTACCGAACTTGAGGTCGGCGTTGTTGAGCATCGTGAATATGTCCCGCGCACCCGATGCGAACTCGGAGCTTAAAGACAGCAGCTTTTCCTCGTTTTCGCTTAACACGTGCTGCTTCTGGCGGATGATGTCGCGTATCATGAAGGCGTAAGGGTGGAGCCGCTTTTCCTCGGCAATGTACTGCTCCAGCGTCTCCGCAGGAACTTTAAGCATCGCGGGCGCTGCGAAGGAAGTTTCCCCCGATACCGCGACGTTGAGCGACATCGCCCGGTCTGCCATGCCCTGGTAGAGAGCGTTTGAGTTGTTCTCGTCCCGGTGCATGCGGGCATACACGTACAGCCGCTCGCACAGCAACGCCGCTTCGTCCATGCGCTCCAGAGCGGCGGCCAGAGCGGCGGCCGAGTCGGCGAAGCCCTCCTTTAAGCCCTTGAGCGCAGGCAGCATCTCCTGCAAACGCTTGAAATCTGCTTCCCAGTCCGCGTCAGACGCGTATATGTCCGCAAGATTCCATTTGTATTGATCGTCGATTTCAGTGCGTTTCATAGCTCCTCCGAATGCCTTTTTCTTATCTATCATTATGCCCCGCGATACGAGTTAATAGCGCACATCGCGGCCTTTGAAAATGATCTTTTGAGAATGACGCGCATCCATCAGGCGCGAATGAATGCGCTCACCGTAGCGCTCCTTAAGCTCGTGCAACGCAAGATTAGTAACAACGACGGTGTGTAAATCTGCCGCCGCACGTTCGTTGAGCAAGTCGAAAAAGTATTCAATCGTGACGTTGCGTGTCATGGGCTCAGTGCCAAGGTCATCTATGATGAGTAGTGGTACGTCAAATATCGGTGAGAGGTCCACCTCTTCGCCAATGCGATCACGATGAAAATGCGAAAAAAGCCGATACGCTGTGTAGTATGCGGCGGTATGCCCCCGTTCAATAACGCGGCGCATGATGCATTTGGTCATGTAAGTTTTGCCAAGTCCTGCGCTGCCTGCCATCACCAAAAGCCGGGGGCAGGCGGGAAAACTGTCAGCAAAGGCCTCGCTGAATTTCTTATAGTATGCCATCTGGTCGCGTTGAGATTTTCCGTTTTCCAGAGGCGCGATATCGAACAAGTTAAGGTTGAACTGCTCAAAGCTGATACCGTTGTCCGTCAGGCGCGCCGCGTCCAACTTGTCCTCCAGCACCCGCTTTTTGAAGCAATCGCAGCGTTGGGCGTTGCCTAGCGTGCCGGTGTCATGGCATTCCGGACATGTGTAAATGGCATCCAGATAGTGCGCATCAAAACCCGCGCCGACCAGCAACGTGCGCGCCTCGTCTGCCATCGCCCGAATATCATCAGCTTCTCCGGCTTCGCCATCTAGCGCCATTTTCAGCCGGTTCAGTAGCCGCGTATTGATCCGCCGGTGCAGATCGGCAAGGCGGGGCACAGCCGCGTACACCTCGTTGCGCCGTTTCTGCTGTTCTAGCTCGTTGTTACGGCGTATCGCGTCGTACGCCGCCATCACATCGGACATGCTCAAGGTTTATTCATGCTCCTTCATCCTCGAAAAAGTTGATGGCGAGATGGTCATAATTCTCCGTAGGCCGTTCATAATAGCCAGGTTTGGCCGACAGGTTAGGGTTGCCGTTGCTCTTCTTTTTGATCTGGTTCTGCGCATCAGCCAGCGTCCTGACGCCATCGGCGTGCCAGTTGGACAGCAGTGTGCCAAGATACCGGTAAGGATTTTCGGCGTACTGGCTCATCTCCGCGGCCAGCAGTATGGCGTCATGCGGGATGCCCCACGCTTCGTGCCAGCGGGCATACAGCTTGCGGCTGGCCTCGTTGACAGCGCGGACGATACCCGCCGCTTCAAACACGTCGGCGAGGCGCTTGTCCAGCTCAGCCTGGGCGGCCATGTGACGGCGCGCGTCCTCCGGCGTCAGTATCCGGTTGTTGTACCAGTCTGTGAGCACGGCATCCAGACTGACGAACGGTTTGCGTCCCGCCACGCCCGGCTGACGCGCGGCCAGCAGCAGCATGTCCGCGCTGAAACCGTAGACGCTTGTCCATTTGATATATAGGCTCTCGTGCTCGAATGAGGGCTTCTGCGTGGGCTCGCCGAGTATATGCATCAGCTCCTTGAGCGTTTTGGCGGTGCTTTCGCTCTGAGCGGCGGCCTCGCTGATGGTGCGCGAGGTGACGCGGTTCTGGTCCTTGAGCCGCTCCAATATGCGGTCCAGATATTTCATGCTGGGTTCGCGGGCGGATGTGGTATGCGCGCAGGCGGTGAGTACCGCGTCCAGCGTGAAGCCCCAGTCCTCCGTCCACTTGAGGTAGAGCGCATATTCGTCCTGCGTGGGGCCGCGGCCCGACAGGCCAAGCTGCTTCAAAACGCGCAGTACGCCGGAGGCGGCGGCCTTGTGAGATTCCAGTTTCTCGCGCGCCTTTTCGGGTGTGTCGATGTGCTCCTCCGCCCAGCTTTGCGCCACCTTGTCCATGTAGGAGACGGACACGCGACGGCCTTTGAGCGCGATGCAGTATTCGACCATGATCAGCACCACGTTTTTGGGCAGGCCGAACGTATCGGTATAGTCGTATATCTTGATGTATTCGTGCGGGGAGAGCTGGCGGGAACCGAAAAGTTCCTGCAGCATCCGGTTGTAGTCGCGTTCGGTATACAGCGAGTCGGCGTTGCGGGCGGGCATGAAATCTCCAAACTCGAAGCACAGTATGCTTGAGTTGATGATGCGCGCGAAGCCCTTCTTCTGCCAGTACATCATGGCTTCGGTGACTTCAGTCATGCCCATGTTAAGGCGCGTGCAGAACAGTTCGAGGTCAATGCTGTCTTCTAAGGATGCGTACATCAGCCCCAGAAGATAGACTTCGGTATATTTTTCAGGCGCGCCGATGCAGCTTTCAATAAACCGGTTGGGCACTATTGTGGATTGTGTATGGTTTTTTAGCTGCAGCTGCATTTCATGACTCCTTGGCTGGATATATTAATCAATATATAACAAATGGTGTACAAAATTAAGCACTCCGTGATGATAGTATACGACAGCCGGGGGATATGGTCAAATCAAAGAACGGCGGAAAAAGACGATAAATATTGTCGGTTTCTGATACGGACGTTCCATTGCTAACTCGGATTGACTGATGAGCCGCAAAATATACTTCTTTATAAAAGTATCACTTTGTCAACGTGTTATGCAAGCGTAGTAGACAGCGTTGCAGGGGAATTTTTTAGATGTTGATTGACAAAGAATAACCTGTTATACTCTAATTTATCAAATGCGGACGACGGAGGTTTGTGCGTTTTTTTTCGCACAAGGAATTAATGAAGGAAAAACTCATCATCAAAGGCGGCAAGCCGCTGACCGGCACCGTCACTGTGAGCGGAGCCAAAAATGCCGCTGTGGCCATTCTGCCCGCGACAATACTCTGCGAGGGTGAGTGTGAGCTGGACAACCTGCCGAATATCGACGATGTTCGGCTGCTGAACTATCTTCTTGGCAGCATGGGCGCCAAAACGGAGCTCAAAAGCACATCTATAAAAGTTGACACCAGAGAGCTGAATACATATATACTGAACAACGACGCGGTCAAGCTGATGCGCGCGTCGTATTATTTCATGGGTGCGCTCTTAGGACGCTTTGGCAAGGCTGAGGTTGCGCTGCCCGGCGGCTGCGCGATTGGCCTTCGGCCCATCGACCAGCACGTGAAGGGCATGGAGGCGCTGGGCGCTACGGTGAAGACAGAATACGGCTGCCTGAAAGCTGAAGCCCCGAACGGGCTGCATGGTACGGACATATACCTTGACGTAGTGTCGGTGGGGGCGACGATCAACATCATGCTGGCGGCCGTGCTGGCCAAGGGCAAGACGACGATTGTGAACGCCGCGAAGGAACCGCACGTGGTAGATGTGGCGAATTTCCTCAACTGCATGGGCGCGAAGGTGAAGGGCGCGGGTACCGACATCGTGCGCATCACCGGCGTGGAGAAGCTGCATGGCTGTACCTATGCCATCATTCCGGACCAGATCGAGACGGGGACGCTGATGATCGCGGCGGCGGCCACGCGGGGGGACCTCACGATTAAAAACGTGATCCCCACACACATGGAGGCGCTGACGGCCAAGCTGATCGAGATGGGCGTAACGGTGGATGAGGGAGATGACTATCTCCACGTGACGTGCACCAGGCGGCCCAAGCATGTGAATATTAAGACGCTACCGTACCCCGGCTTCCCGACGGACCTGCAACAGCCCGCGACGGTGCTGCTGAGCACGGCGGACGGCGCAAGCATCATCGTGGAGAACATATTCGAATCCCGGTTTAAGCATATCAACGAGATCCGGCGCATGGGTGCGAACGTGTCCATCGACGGGCGCGTGTGCGTGGTGGAGGGCGTGGAACGCCTGACGGGCGCTCCGGTGCGCGCGACGGACCTGCGGGCGGGAGCAGCGCTGATCGTGGCCGGCCTGATGGCAGACGGCGAGACGGAGATCACCGGCGTGCAGTATATCGACCGGGGATACGACCACATCGAAGGCAAGCTCCGGCAGATCGGCGCGGACATTCACCGCGAGAAGGCGGAAGAGGTGGAGGATTTCGACTTCTTCACAAATACTTGATTGACTATGCTAACGGGGCTCTCGGATGAGGGCCTTTTTTAATTTTTTAAGATACACTTTTAATCAACAATTGCAGCAGGTTGCCTTTTAAAACGGCAGATACACGGCAGTGCTATCAGAAGTGCAGGCGTTTGGTGATCTCGTGCTGAACCTCCTTGTTTCTGTCCAGCAGCAGCAGCAGCCCCGCAATGGCGAGGCAGGGGGCCACGACGAACCATGACCATAGCAGCGTCACATATCCGGCAATATAGACGTCCAGCAGTAATTCAAGAAGTATGACCATCAGCGCGACGGCGACGCTGATAACAGCGGCCAGCGCCAGCACGGGCAGCTTTTTTCGGGACAGAAATATAAAAAGCAGCCATGCAAGATAGCAGTATACCGCGAGGGGAAGAGCCACGAACTGATACCAGCTGTTCACCGGGAACGGATAAGCGATCAGTCCAAGGCCGATGAGGGCGGCTATCAGGTCGGCAAACAGCATTTTTTTATAATTGAACCGCCGAAAAAAGAACGGGGATGTGCAGAACGCCCAGAGCATGAATATGCTGGCTGATACAAATATGGACCACGTCAGCCGCATATCGTAAAGCAGGTTCAGCAGCAGGCAGGTGGCAATAGGCACTGCGGCAATGATGGCGTTGAATTTGATCCAGAACCCACGGTTGATTTTTTTCTGCTCGTCCCGATTCTCCGGAAAGGTGTTTGATTTCGTGACCGGAGCCGGGTCCATCGGATTGATCACGATGACACCGCACAGCGGACAGCTTTTCTGCGCGCGCTCCAACTCAACACCGCAATTGACACAGTAAGACATTTTTATATCCCCCTGTTGGTTTCCAGCTTCACATGGATACCCATTCGAACCAGAAAAGTGAAGAACTCCCTTTCCACATGCGCTTCTTTGATCGTGCTGGAAAAGCAGATATTCATCACGCCTTTGAACGCGCAGACAGCGCAGTTGACCCGGTAAAACCGGGGAGCGCCCAACATGGCGTCAAACCGCTCAACGTGGGCTGCCATCGGCTCGGGCATGTCCATAACGCCGATATTGGACATCGCGCTGGTCATACGGCTTTCACCCGTCAGATGGAAGATGATGTTGATGACAAGGTTCTTTAATAGCAACGGCATCATGCGCACCAGTATGTTTTTCTCGGCTTTCACATTTTTGGACATACGGGCGGCAAGATGCTTTTTTGTCAGCTCGCACCGCAAATAATGATGGACCAGCTGCGCTACCTCTTCAAAAGTGTAATCCCCCCAGCTTGCGTTGATCAGCGGGTTCACATACGATGAAAAGTTGCGCAGCGTCACCGATGGAAAAAAAGCGCGAAGATTGACCGGCACGGAGACCTTGACCGGGCGTATGCGCCGGGAACTGTCCTTTTTCTGCACGTTGTAAAGCGCGAACATGTAAGTGGCGACCAGAAACTCGGTAACGGATACCTGATGTTTTTTGGCGGCTGCTTTGATGTCCTGAACGGACACGAGACCGCAGACGACGTGCAACGTATGGCCTTTTTCTTTTGTGCCTCGGATGTGGTAGGCCCGCTCCTCTTTCCATGGACGAACAGCACGTTTGTTATAGTAGCGTAAAAAAGAGTCTTCCGTCTCCGCGTCTTCAGGCCATTCATCGCAGTTCAGCACGCCGTGCCCGGCAGGGATATCGTATCCCTTTTGCTTCAGATATTCGGCGACCAGCGTCTTGATGAAGACGATACCGCCGTAGCCGTCTGAGATGGAGTGGAATACCTCCAGAGAAATCCGTTTGTCGTGCACGCGCACCCTGAAAAGATGGCCGCCCTTTTTTTCATCCTGTATGCGGATACATGGGTTGACAGCATCCTCTTCAACGATGACGCGGTTGGGGTTTTTCTCAAAGTAATACCAGAACAGGCCGGCTTTCAGACGGCAGGAGAACAGGCCGATGCGGTCCAGCGTGATGTCCAGAGCGCGCTGGAGGGTGTCTTTATCGACCGGTTCATAGAGCTTGACCGAAACGCGGTATATCGACATCCATCTCCGGCTGCTAATTGCCGGATACAGTTTGGCCGCGTTATCGAGCCTGTACCAATTTTGCTGATCTGCTTTTTTCATCAAAAACAGCATACACCGATTGCGGTGATAGCACAACAAAGAAACATGAGTACAAAAAAAATAGGGCGGAACGGTGGCTCTGCGCCAGGTTCCGCCAATAGTAGGGGTATTGGGGACAAGTTAGGGGTTACAAGCTATGAAACCTACTTGGCAAGTTCGATACTGATGGAGACCTTGTCTTTGCTTTCCAACGCCTCGTACGTGACCTTGACGCCGGATTTCTTTATGCGGGACAGGGCCTTCTTGATCGTGTTGATGTAGATGCGGTAGTCCCGCATGATGCACACCACATGCTGGCCCGATAGATTCGGGGGTTCCTCGCCGTACAGCTTGCAGAGCATCTTCTCCACGATCTCTTCCGTCATCTTGACGGACAGGTTCTTCTGCGCGATGTCCTTAATGAGACGTACCTGCGCATCCTCGTTGTGCAGCCGCAGCAGCGCGCGGGCGTGGCGCTCCGAGAGTTTGTAGGTGGTGATGAGCTCCTTGACGCCTGCGGGCAGCTTCAATATCCGCATCTTGTTGGCGACGGTGCTCTGGTTCTTGCCGAGACGCCGTGCCAGCTCCTCCTGCGTGAGGCCGTGCTCCTTCATCAGGCACTGGTAGCCCTCGGCTTCCTCAAAGAAGTGCAGGTTTTCGCGCTGCAGGTTCTCGATCAGCGCGATGACCGCACTGTCTTCGTCTATTGCCGGCTGCACGAACGCTTTGATGTGCGTATATCCGGCCTTGCACACGGCGCGCCAGCGGCGCTCTCCCGCGATGATCTCATAGTAGTTGTGGCTGAGTTTTCTGACCGTGATGGGCTGCAGCAACCCGTATTGCTTGATGGAATGCGCCAGCTCCGAGAGGCTGTCCTCCGTGAACACGCGGCGTGGCTGGTAGGGGTTGGGGCGGATGTAGTCCACCGGTATGACCTCCAGCGTGTTGCTCTGGCTTTTGTCCATGCTGAATTTGCGCACGTTGTCAACGTTCGTCTTCTGAATCTTCAACAATATTAAAACACTCCTTTACACGGGCGCAGCGCGCTCCACAACAAATAATAAATGAGAAAAACCATTTTGCTGTATTTTTTTGAATCAATTTAATAGCACAATTCGGCACAATTAATGAGAGTCCTTTGCTGCCAACAATAACTCCCAATATACGACATAATTAGTGGATTATCAGGCTTTTTTCTGGGCGGTTTGTCGAAATATAAAATAAATGCTATTTGTGATAGGTGCGGCCCGAATTGATCATGAAGGACCGGTAGATTTGTTCCAGCAGCACGATGCGGAAAAGCTGGTGGGGCATCGTGAGGTCGGAGAAGGAGATGGTGCGCGCAGCTTTGGCCTTGAGCGCGGCAGAGAGACCGTGGGAACCGCCGATGGTAAAGGAGACATCGCTCTCATATTGTTTGATCAGCGCGGCGAACTGCTCGGAGCTCATGCGCTCGCCCTCGGGGGACAGCGCGATGAGCGCGCCGCGGGACGCAGTCAGCAACGCCTCGCTCTCCTCGATGCAGGCTTTGTCGACCAGCGCGGCGGCGGGGTTTGCGGGCAGCGCCGCTTCCTTCTTTTCGACAATCTCCAGACGGCAGAACGCGGACAGGCGCTTGGCGTACTCGTCCTGCGCCATCTGCAGATATTTTTCCTTCAGTTTTCCGACGCACAGCACGCGGACATTGGGCATTGCTTGGCTCCTATCTGATGTGGAAACGGCCGGTGACGCGTTCACGGAAAGCGAGGCCGAGATTCACGTCCTGGCCCGGCGTGAGCCCTTGAGCCATCAGCGCGTCGGTGACGGTGCGGAACGCGAGATGCTCCGAGTTGTTCTCCTTGCTGAGATGCCCCAGCAGTATGGACGATACGCCCGCGCACACCAGCTTGACGGCGGCGTCCGCCGCGTCGTCGTTGGACAGGTGGCCGCGGCGCGACTTGATGCGCTGCTTGAGATCGTACGGGTAGCGTCCCGCGCTGAGCATCTCGAGGTCGTGGTTGGCTTCGAGCAGTACGAGGTCGCACGCGTGCAGGCGGTATTCTACGGCCTGCGGGAAGTAGCCGAGGTCGGTCGCGACGGCGAGCCGGCTGTGGCCGCAGGCCACGCAGTAGCCCACGGGGTCCGCCGCGTCGTGCGAAATCTCGAACGGTTCGATCAGGAGGTCGTCGATGTAGAACGAGTCCTTGCCAATGACGCGTGCGAGCGCACTGCGCACGCTACCCATCTTATCTCCGCAGGCCTCCCAAGTGAGAGCGTTGGCAAAAACGGGGATGTTGTGGCGGCGCGACAGTATGCCTGCGCCCTGTATATGGTCGCTGTGCTCATGCGTGATGAGTATGCCTTTGATGTCGTCGATGGTTTCCCCGATGCCGTGCAGCGCTTCCTCCATCCGTTTGCCGGACACGCCCGCGTCGATGAGTATCTTTGAGCGGCCGGAGGAGACGAGTATTGCGTTGCCGGACGAGCCGGAGAACAGAGGGGTGAGTGACAGGGCCATAAGTTCTTCCTTTCCTGAGTCAACTCATTATAGCATAAGGCGCTGCAAAAATGCATGTGTTGATTTATGGAGTATGGCTGTGATATGGTAACTAAAGAAAGGCGGCGTTGATATGAAGCGTTCATGCGTTCAGATATATACGGGGGACGGCAAGGGCAAGACCACGGCGGCGATGGGGCTGGCGCTGCGGGCTGCGGGCTGCGGCCTGTGCGTAAAGGTGGTGCAATTTTTGAAGGGTCGCGACTCCGGCGAGGTGAAGGCGCTGGAGCAATTGGGCGTGGAGATACTGCGCGTGTCGGCGGGCGGCAAGTTCTCGTGGGAGCTGAGCGACGGTGAACGGGCGAAGCTGCGGCACGATGTGCGCAACACGCTGGCGGTGATCGGCGGCTGGCTGAACGAGGCGGATGTGCTGATATTGGACGAGGCGCTGGGCGCGCTGCAATGCGGCGCCCTGGAACTCGGTGAGATCGTTCAAATTATAGAAACACGGGGCGGCACCGAAATTGTGCTGACGGGGCGCAACGCGCCGGACGAGCTTGTGAGGTTGGCCGATCTGGTAACGGAGATGCGGCCGGTAAAGCATTATATGGATGTGGGCATACCGGCGCGGAAGGGGATCGAGTTTTGAGCGGCTTGATGTTGGTGACGGGCGGCGCACGCAGCGGCAAGAGCACGTATGCCGAGACCGTGGCGCGGGAATCGGGCCTTGCTGTCGGCTACATCGCGACGGGGCTGGCGATGGACACGGACATGAGCGCCCGCATTGAGCGGCACAAAGCGCAGCGTCCGGCGGACTGGCCGACGTTCGAAATGCACCGCGGTTTTGAGGCACTGGAGGATGACGCGCGGTTTGATGCATGCGGGTTGTTTTTGCTGGACTGCCTGACGATACTGGTGACCAACCACATGATGGACAGCGGGCTGGACTTTGATGTTTGTTCAATGGAGGAAGTGGACAGGCTGGAGGAGTCTGTCGCAGCGGAGGTGGACGCGCTGCTGGACCTG
>JAEWWC010000178.1 GCA_023396555.1 Bacillota bacterium | reverse complement strand
ACAATACATTATTCGGAGCAGTGGATAAAACTGATCGGCATGGAACACATTCCGCCCGAAAAACGTTTGGCTTACGCGACCGAAATCCTGCTGCATCCGGACGACAGGGAAGCGGTAGCGGCTGCGCAAAGAAAGGCATTCGAGAACAGGGTGCCCAAGTATAAGCTGGAATACCGCTTGAAGACTGCTGACGGCCATTATATGTGGGTGCTGGGGCAGTGCAAGATCGTTTACAATGAAGCCGGGCTTCCGCTTAAGGTATACGGCACGTCGATGGACATCACGGACAGAAAGCAAACCGAAAATGCGCTTAGCGAAAACGAACTGCTGATGCACACGTTCATGGACAACGCGTCGGATTTCATGTTCATCAAGGACGGTCACGGCCGGATCGTGATGGTCAACCAGGCATACGGCCGGATCTTCGGCGTTGATATAAAGGATGTAATCGGAAAAAACGACTATGAACTCTACGCCGACCCGGAGCTGGCCCGGGAAGTGATGGAGAACGACCGGTTGGTGATGGAGACGGGACGCATGCTTATCTGTCAGGAATCGGCGATGACCAAAAACGGCTACAGAACGTTTTCAGTGGCCAAGGTGCCCTGGCGCGACACCCATGGCAACATACAGGGCGTGCTGGGCACAGCCCATGATATCACCGAACTGAAAAATGCACGCGATGAGCTGCAGGAAATGGTGAAATCGCTCAAAAGGAGCAACGAGTGCATCGAGCTGCTGTATGAGACGACGGAGCGGATGCTCAGCAGCGCTACGCCGCGCAGTGAGATTGAAGAGCTTTGTACAAAGGTAATGAGTTTTCTGGACTGCCATGTGTTTTTCAATTATCTGGTGGAAGGTGACGAGCCGCTCTTGCGGCTGAACGCCTGTGTGGGCGTCGAAGAGAGCGTCAGGAAGGAAGTAGAGTTTCTCCAGTATGGGGTAGCTGTATGCGGATTCGTGGCACAGTCCGGCTGCAGGATCGTGGCCGAAGAGATTGGGACAAGAGAGGATCCGCGGACGGAGCTGGTCAGATCGATGGGTATCCGCGCGTACGCCTGCCATCCGCTGATGGCAGACGGCGACTCGATCGGTACGCTGTCGTTCGGTACGCGGACGAGAGACCGCTTCAGCGACGAGGAACTGGCGCTGATGAAGACGGTGGCAGACAGCATTGCGGTGGCGATCAAACGGAAGCGGGCCGAGGAGGCGGTGCAGCGCAGCGAGACGCTGCTGCGCACCATCATAAACGGCGCAAGCGATCCGGTGTTTTTAAAGGATCGGCAGTGCCGCACGCTGATGGCCAATGAAGCGACCGCGGCGGCTTCAGGAGACTCACTGGATGATATACTCGGCAAAACGGTGCTGGCTTATCATAAAGACCCTGAATGCGCCAGAACCATCATGGAAAATGATAGAAGGATTATGGATAATGACAGGGCGGAAGTGATTGAGGAAAGAGTATATTCCGGTAGAGTTATGCGTACTTTCCTTTGCAGCAAAACGCCCTGGCACGATGAGCAGGGCAATGTGATCGGGCTGATTGGCGTCGCGCGGGACATTACGGACAGAATCGAGATAGAACAGGAACTGCGGCAGACGGCGCAGGAGCTTTCGGAGAAGAACGCCCTTGTCACGGATTTCTTTATCAATATCTCGCACGAGTTTAAAACGCCCATATCCGTGCTGCAGCTGGCGATGGAGATATTGGACGAGCACCGGATAAGGGGCAGCTTGAACGATGGCCTGTTGGAGAGGAATCTGGGAATTATGCTGCAGAACACGTGCCGGCTGTCCAAACTGGTGGGGAATCTGCTGGACATCACCAAGATCGACGCAGGCTTTTTGCAGCCCATGTTCGCCTATGCCGATATCGTCACGCTGCTGAAAAATCTGGTCGAGTCTGTACGCCCGTATGCCAACAAACGGGGGCTCCACTTGATGTACCTGAGCGGTTTCCGAAACAAGGTGATACTGACGGATACTGAGTTTGTGGAGCGGATCGTGATCAATCTTCTTTCCAATGCCATCAAGCACACGCCGAAGGGCGGTGCTGTCAATGTGATGCTCGAGGACCGCGGAGACAAGATGCTGATAATCGTACGGGACAACGGAGAAGGAATACCATACGACAAAAAAAATATCATATTCGACCGCTACCGGCAGGTGAACAATACGCTGGCGCGCTCCAATGAGGGCTGCGGCATCGGGTTGTCTCTGTGCAAATCGCTGACGGAACTGCTGGACGGCCGCATTTGGGTGGAGAGCATGCCGGGACGCGGCAGTGATTTTTTTGTGGAACTGCCGCTAAAGCAGTCGGATGACGCAGTAAAAAACATCGGCGTGCAGTCGTCCAATCTGCAGAGCCGCGTCATGATGGAGTTTTCAGATATCAGCTTCTAAAGAGACTTTAAACAGCTTTTTGGGCACTGACGGCGGCGCCGATAGAGGCGACCAGCTTTTCGCAGTCTACCGGCTTCACGAAAAAGCCGGCTGCGCCCAGCTTGAGCGCTTGCCTGATAATGATGTCTGTCCCCAAGGCCGAGACTATGAATACGATGGGGCGGTTTTCAGACTCGCCGAGCTTTTGCAGCAGTTCGAGACCGTCCATGCCGGGCATGACGATATCCAGTAACAGCACATCCACCGCTGTACTGCCGAGCAGATGGAGCGTGTGGGGGCCGTTATGGGCAATGCCGACAACCTTGATACCCGGATAAAACTCCAGGCGTTCTTTGAACAGCACGGCGAATTCCATACAATTGTCAGTAATCAAAACGCGTATAGGGTCCATGGACGCACCTGCTTATGTAAGATATTAAATTCATATTAAGTCTAGCAAAAAAGCATTACTTATGCAATACAAATTTCCAACTTGTAACATAATCTGATTTTCTCTATGCGATTTAAGTCGCCCGCCATTACTTGATCCGCACTTCGGAAAACGCGATCTGAATGCGCTCCGCCAGTGACAGCCCGTCCTGTGTGATGCTCTGAGAAGGTGTGGCTGACCGAAGCACCGGCAGTTCCACGAAAAAGCGGGCTCCGTGCCCCGGGCGGCTGTCAACGCATATGCGCCCGCCCAGCAGTTCTGTCAATGCTCTGGTCAGCGAAAGACCGATGCCGCAGCCCTCATGCGTTCTGGCCTGAAAATCAGCTTGCCGGAAACGGTCGAATATCCTGCCAATCGTATCCTCCGGTATGCCGTTGCCCTCGTCGCTCACTGTAAAGAGAACACTGCTGCCGGCATTTCTCAGCGTGATATGGACACACCCGTTCTTCGGCGAATGCTCCACCGCATTGGACAAAAGGTTCAGCAGTATCTTCTCCAGCTTGTCACTGTCGACCGGTATGATTCTTGACGGGGTGTCCGTTATAAAGGAGATATCAGGTCCGCTGCCATTTAGATAATCGTCCACGGCGTCGGTGATTTCGGCTGTCAGCGCCACTATATCCGTATCCGTCAGCACGGGACTGTCGTAACCCGATTCTGCTTTGGTGATATCAAGTATGTTTCCGATCAGATGCATGAGCCTATAAACATTTGCGCGCATTTCGCGGTTTACCTTTTTGATGCCGCCACTGTATTCGCAACGGGCTTCGTTCAGGTGGATTCCCATCATGTCCAGCTGCATCAGGAGGACAGCCAGTGGTGTGCGGAACTCGTGGGAAATACTCAAAAAGAAGTTATTGATCAGCCGGTGCTGTTCGGTCAGATCATCCGCCTGCTTGCGAAGCGCCAGTTCCATCTCCTTGCGTTCCGTGATGTCTATGAAAGTTCCGTAGGTTTTGATCAGCCGGCCATCATCGCTGTATATAAGTTTGCCTTGAATCAGTATCCACAGGGGATGGCCGTCCTTATCTGCGATATGGTATTCCCGCCGGAATTTGGGTACCTTTAATGTCTCTGCTTTGCCGCGGTCGGTTTTGATTCGGGAGACATTATTGGGGTCCATCCTGTTGAAAAAGTGTTCCAGCAGTTTGGAAGGGGGGAGGCCGATCAGATTGAACCGCTTCATCCACTTGTCGGAATAATGGGTCGAGTCATTTTCAAAATCAACAACAAAATTGCCTTCAGTTGCGCTGTCAAGTATCTCAAGATACTCCTGCTCTCTTTTTTGACGCTCGGCAGCCTGTGTTTCCAGAGCTAAACGCACTTCCTTTTCCGCCTCCAGCCGCTTTCTGTCGGTAATATCGGTGGATAAAATCGTGACGGCTACCACCTTCCCATCTTTAAAAACGGGAAAGAAGCGGTTGCCGAACCAGCGTCCGTCCAGGCAATCTTCCAGAAATGCGGGTTGCTTCGTTTGAAAAGTCTGTTTAATAACCGCCTGCCGGCGCTTAAAAAAATCTCCGTATTGCGAAGCGGGGATGACATTATCCAAGCTGCACCCGATGAGCTCTTCCGGCTTCTTGCCGAGCCGGGCCGCGAACTCTTTGTTGACCCTGAGAATGGTGCACTCGCGGTCCAGCATGCCGATGCCGTCGTGCGTGGAGTCCAGCAGTTGTTCCACCGACTCGCGGGTTTCGCTGAGCGATTGCTCGCTTCGGATACGCAGTAAAAAACCGGCCAGCAGGGCACCAAACAGCTTCAGTTCACCGATGAATGATTCGCGCCGCCGCTTCCCGCCTGGAATGCCGGTATAGCAACATGCCCCGATTACACATCCGCCGGCCATCATTGGGATTGTGAGGGCGCCGGCGCTTCGTACGCCACGGTGAAAAGAGGAAAGGGATATTTCGCCTCTTCGGAGCTGGCTGGAAATATCAGGGGGGATTACGGAAAGCGATGCCTGAAACGGCATATGGCGCTGCGCATAATATTGCGGCCAGGCGCCGATGACGCTGAAAACCTCCCTGTCATACAGATAGACCAAGGCAGTTTCGGCTTCCAGATATTCCGTCACGGATTTCAGTACGGAGGACACAGCGGTTTCCTGATCCCCCGGGACCGTACTATTAAAAATATCCGTCGCCGTATAAAGGATGTCGCCGAATGTGCTGGGACTCTGAGCGGAGCTTTCTTGGGATGCGCAGTGATGAACAGGGCTGAAATCGTCAAAAACATTCTGAGACATACACAAACCTCCACTTTATTCATTTTTCAGAGACGATACAGACGACCTTGCTTCCGGCGAAAGGCCGGAAGGCTTCCTTTAAACAAATTGATTTTCTTTACGGATATGACATGGAACTGCATTTTTCTATCAATAACGCATATTTCGTGATAATAATTATCCCCCCTTCATTTTCGACAAAATATCTCTCTTTCTGACTTTTTACGCGAAACGGAAAGCATTCATGAGCATAGGGCCGGCTAAAAAAGATAAAACTGCACCAGCGAAAGGTATGCAGGATTTTAATTAAAAAAAAGATTACAATCATTCCGGATATGTGTTATAATACAAATCAGATTAGTGACGGCAGACATGGTGATACCACGGCAAGCCATGCGCCTTTTTATTTTGAGTTTAACTATGGGGGCCATTAACAGACATGGGACTGTTTGATCAGGATAGCATTGGCATAGACCTGGGCACATCCAACGTGCGTATATTCGCGAAGGGAAAAGGCATCGTGCTCATCGAGCCGTCAGTAGTGGCGGTCAACAAGAATAGCGGCGAGATACTTGCCATCGGCGAAGAAGCCAACGCGATGCTGGGGCGTGCGCCCGGCAACATTGCCGTGGTGCGGCCTTTGCGGGACGGCGTAATTTCCAGCTATCATGACACCGAGCGTATGCTGCGGTTTTTCCTGCGCAAGGTGATAGGACGTCGGCTTTTCATGAAGCCGAACGTCGTGATCTGCGTGCCGTCCGGCGTGACGGATGTAGAGCGCCGCGCTCTGATCGAGGTGGCGGAGGAGGCCGGGGCCCGTCGCGCCAACCTCATTGAGGAGCCCATTGCCGCGGCCATCGGCGCAGGGATTGACATCAGTGCGCCTTATGGCAACATGATCATCGATATCGGCGGCGGAACGACGGACGTCGCGGTAATCAGCCTTGGCGGCATGGTCATCCATGAGTCGCTCAAGGTGGCGGGGGACAAGCTGGACGACGCGGTAGTCCGCTACATGAAAAAGAAGCACAACCTGCTCATTGGCGAAAAGACCGCTGAAGAGATCAAGATCAACATCGGCTGTGCGTTCCCGCGCGAGGAGCCGGTTCACATGGAAGTAACGGGCCGCAACCTGATTTCCGGCCTGCCCAAAACAATGGTACTGAATTCCAATGACACGATTGAAGCCTTTGAAGAGCCATTGGCCATGATGCTGGAGTCGGTGCACAACGTGCTGGAGCGCACGCCGCCCGAACTGTCGTCCGATATCAACGAGAACGGCATCTGCATGACGGGCGGAGGCTCGCTGATGTACGGCCTGGACCGGCTCATCAGCATGAAGACGGGCCTGCCGTGCTACGTGGCGGACGACGCGATATCCTGCGTGGCCATCGGTACGGGGCAGTCGGTGGACAGCCTGGAGCTGATGTCCGACAGCAAGGTGCAGTATTA
>JAEWWC010000118.1 GCA_023396555.1 Bacillota bacterium | reverse complement strand
AGGAACTGACCGACAGCGGCAAAGCTTACAACGAAGCGGCTGACTTCTACATCCTTGGACAGGGCTGGGGAAACTGGACGTCTGAAGAAGGTCTGCCGGCTGCAGAAGACCTGCTTGTGGCTAACGCTGCTAAGGTTAACCTGGTGCTCGGCGAGAACGACAACATGCTTCTTGGCGCCATGACGGCTATTGAGAACGCTGGCCTGATGGATCAGGTTTACATCGCGGCGGCTGCTGACGGTCAGAAGGAAGCTTACAAGCTGATCCAGGATGGCACGAAGTACATCGTAACGGGCCTCAACGCTCCTCCGGTTATCGCAAGAGGCGCGGTTGACATCGCGATCGATATTCTCGTAAACGGCGTTGATCCGGCTAGCTATGAGCTGACCACGACGACTCCTCCGGCGGCAATCACGATTGAGAACGTCGCCGAGTTCTATGATCCCAACGCAAACTTCTAAGAAAAACTGATACATCGGGTCATAAAAGAGATTGCACGCAATCGTACTTGTGCGGTTGCGTGCATCTCAATTAGGCTCTGGGCGGAACCTATATTGGAATTCACCGGGAGGTTTTGAATGAGTGAAAATTATAAAGTAGAGCTGCTGGATATCCAAAAGGCCTTCGGCGGTGTGCAGGCAATAAAAAACGGGAGGCTGCAGGTTAAGCCCGGAGAGATACACGGGCTTGTCGGAGAAAACGGCGCAGGCAAATCGACATTGATCAAAGTGCTGTCCGGAGCCCATCGCCATGATGCAGGACAGGTTTTATTGGATGGCAAAGACGCAAATATACATACTCCAAAAGACAGTATTGACAAAGGTGTAGCTGTTATATATCAGGAGTTTATGCTGGCTCCGCATTTAACAGTTGCTGAAAATATTTTCATAGATCATCTGACCCAAAAAAAAGGGATAATCAATTGGCGGAGCCTTGCGAAGAGCGCTCAGGAGCTGCTGGAAGCCCTCGGTTTTGGAAATATATCGCCGATGACACTGGTCAGCGATATACCGGTGGCGCATCAGCAGGTTGTAGAGATATGTAAGGCACTGTCCAGAAACGCCAAGGTTCTGGTTCTTGACGAACCGACTGCTGTGCTGACATTCGCGGAAATTGAGAAATTATTTGTTCTTCTTAACCAGCTGAAAAAGGACGGCGTCAGCATTATCTACATTTCTCACAGACTTGAAGAGATTTTCACCCTGTGCGACCGTATCACGATCATGAAGGACGGTGACTATATGGACACCGTTTTGACCAAAGAGATTGATAAGGAAGGCCTTATCAGCAAAATGATCGGCAGACCGATGACAGAAATGTTCCCGACACGAGATGCTAAAGTCGGTGATGTGGTGTTTGAGGCGAAGAATATATGTGCGGGCAAGATGGTTAATGACGTCAGCTTTAATTTAAAAAGCGGAGAGGTTCTTGGTTTTGCAGGGCTGGTTGGCGCCGGCAGAACGGAAACAATGCGCGCTATATTCGGGGCGGATATCATGGAAAAGGGTGAGATCATCTATTTTGGAAAAAATATCCGTTTCCGTACACCGAAGCAGGCTGTTAAAAATGGGTTTGGACTGCTACCCGAGGACAGAAAGCGTCAGGGCGTTCTTCTTGAACAATCTATACGCGTCAACGCGACGCTGGCTGCCATTGACAAGGGAAAGAACAAGCTGGGCATATTCGATGCGAAGAAGGAAAAGACGTTCGTTCAGGACATACTCGCTCAGCTGAGCACCAAATACAATTCTACCGAAGACGACGCATCCAGCCTGAGTGGTGGGAATCAGCAGAAAGTGGCGCTGTCAAAATGGCTGGCGGCAGACTGCAAGGTTATCGTTCTGGATGAACCGACTCGCGGTGTGGACGTGGGCGCGAAGGTGGAAATTTATAAAAACATCAATGACCTTGCGGCTAAGGGCGTTGCCATCATCATGATTTCGTCGGAAATGCCTGAGCTGATCGGCATGTGCGACCGGGTAATGGTAATGCGTTTTGGCAGTGTGGTGGGTGAACTGCAAAAAGGGGAAATCACGGAGAGCAATTTAATAGCATTAGAAATGGGAGTGGCTTAGTATGGAAAATGTTGCTGAAAGAAAAGAAAAACTGACCTTTGTCAAGTTTTTGCTCAAGTATAACACGTACATCATGTTCATACTGTTGTTTATCGTATGTACGCTGTTATCAACAGAGTTTTTTACATGGAAGAACATAGGAAACCTGATCAGACAGAATGCCGGTACGACGTTTATGGTGATGGGCATGCTGCTGGTCATTCTGACGGGCGGTATTGACCTTTCGGTTGGCTCGCTGGTGGCGGTCGGTTCGGTTTTTACGGCATTTTTTTCGACGACACTGGGGCTGCCGATACTGCTTTCCCTGCTGATGGCTATTGCCGTTGCGACTGTACTGGGCACGATAACGGGACTTTTGGTGGCCTATGCCAAGATGGCTCCGTTCGTCGCATCACTGGCCATGATGACAATGGCTCGCGGACTGGTGCTGTTTGTGGCAAACGGCGCGCCGATCATGCTGCCTGAGAACTCGATAGAGTGGATTTCCACATATAAGATCGTTGCCGCAACCCCTGCGATGGCATCTACTATTGGTGAGGTAACGCCGCTGTTGGGTGCTTTCTTGGCTGCAATCGTTGTCATTATGTGGTTCGTTATGAAGTACACATCGTTTGGCCGTTTGGTTTATGGCATCGGCAGCAATGAGACGGCTGTCCGCCTTGCCGGTATCAATGTGAGAAAAATCAAGATGTCGGTGTATCTGATCTCCGGTCTGCTGTGCGGCATAGCCGGTGTTCTGTCCGCCACACGGTCCAAGGTGGGAGCGCCGGTGCTGGGTCAAGGCTGGGAACTGGATGCCATCGCATCCTGCGTTATCGGCGGCGCCAGCCTCGCCGGCGGAAAAGGAACCCCGGTAAAAGCGCTGGTCGGCGTGTTCGTATTGGCTCTGATCGGAAATATCATGAACCTGCTGGCAGTTCCTTCTTATCCGCAGGACATCATCAAGGGCGCTATCATCATCATCGCGGTCATACTGCAGACGACGTCCTTCAGAGATGAATAATACAGGACAGAAATAAACAAGTTGGAGGATAACTATGTCAAGAAAAATGATGGGTTTGAACGTGTATGCTCCGTTCGATTACAGGTATGAAGAAGTGGAACTGCCGGATCTGGGCGAAGGAGAAATTCTGCTCAAGGTTACCGCCTGCGGCGTATGCGCCAGCGATACGAAAACATACCATGGCGGAAAGCGTGTGTGGGGACAGTCTCCTGAGACGCAGTATATTCAGACGCCCGTGGTCGGCGGCCATGAGTTTTTCGGGGAAGTTGTGGAGATCGGTAAAGGCGTGACGCATGTAGCCGTGGGCGACATGGTAGCGGTTGAACAGATCGTTCCCTGCGGCAAATGCAAATATTGCCTGGAGGGGAACTACTGGATGTGCAAGCCCCACGAGATCACGGGATTTCGCTATGCGTGCCCGGGTGGCTTTGCAGAATATTGCAAGCTGAACAAAAATACCCGTGTCTATAAGGTGCCTAAGGATTTCCCCATCGAGTTGGGCGCTATAGTTGAGCCTTACGGATGTGCGATGCACGCCGTGGATCGTGCGGAGCTGAAACACACCGATGTGCTGGTTGTCAGCGGCCTGGGCGCTATCGGCCTTGCTATGGTTTCAATAGCAAAGAAGTATATGCCTAAAATGATCATCGGGTTGGATGTGCGCAAGAACCGTTTGGAAAAGGCTCTGGAATTTGGAGCCGATTATGTGTTCAGCCCGGCCGAGTGCGATGTGGTGGCGGAAATCAAAAAGCTGACTGATGACTATGGCTGCGACAAGTATATCGAGGCCTCGGGTCATCCCAGCAGCGCAGAGCAGGGGCTGGGAGCGATACGCAATCTGGGCACTTATGTTCAGTTCGGTATCTATGCGGATGTGATCCCGTTTGATTTGAACGTTGTGGGCGATACGAAGGAAATCAACGTCCATGGTTCGCACTTGAGCCCCAACTGCTTCAAAGCGGTGATTGACGGCATGCTGGACGGAACGATCAAAACGGACGGTATCGTAACGCATGTTTTCAAGCTCAAGGACTGGGAAAAAGCTTTTGAAACTGCGGAGAAGGATCCGACAGCGATTAAAGTTGCGATTATACCGTAAACGAAGCCTCCTTTGTTGATGGAAGATAAGAACCGGGAAAGCGTTGTACTGTTTCATCATGGTACGGCATAAAGCAATGCTTTCCGGTTCTTATTCCATCGCTATCGGGATTTTTTCTGGAGGGGCATCTGTTTGAATGGCTTTACTATCGTCCGAAAATTTTAAGGGGACGCTTTTTATTTATCTAACAATCAATTAGACTTTATACGAATAGAAATATATACAGCTGTGAATCGGCAGCAATCGTGCAGATCAGGAGTATTTTATGGAAAAAGCGGGCAGTTACTTTATTGGCGTGGATTTTGGTACACAGGGCGTCAGGTGCGGCATAGTTGACGCAGCCGGGCTGGTTGTGACCGCTAATGAGGTGTCCTATTCGACTCAATATCCGTCACCAGGCTGGGCCGCGCAAGACCCGGCAGAATGGCTGATACGTTTTGACGAGGCCATGCAGCAATGCGTCAAGGATGTTGATCCCAATATCATAGAGAATATAAAAGGGATGGCCCTTTGTACGACAGCGTCTACGGTTTTGCCGGTGGATAAAGACGGAAACCATCTTTATGAAGCCCTTCTGTGGATGGATAACCGCGCAAAGGAAGAGGCTGAATTTATCAACGCACAGAAACACGAGGTGCTTAAATACTGCGGCGGCGAAGTTAGCGTTGAGTGGATGATGCCTAAAATGCTGTGGCTGAAGAAGCACCGGCCGGATATATACGACTCGATGTACAAGTTTGTGGAACTGCTTGATTTTATGAACCACTATCTGACGGGTGAATGGTGTTCTTCGATCTGCCAGGCGACGTGCAAGGCCAATTATGTAAAGGACTTTGGAGAATGGGTGGAGGATTATTATCATAGCATCGGGCTCGACTCCGAGAAGCTGTGCAAGAATGTCCTCCGGCTGGGAGAGCCTGTCGGGTGCATTCGCAGGGAGTTGGCGGAGCGATATTCGCTTCCATCCGACTTGATGGTATATCAGGGAGGCACGGACGCCCATGTCGCCATGCTGGGTCTGGGCATACACAAACCGGGCATGATGGGCGTGGTGATGGGTACGAGCTTCGTTCATCTGGCGTTTGCTGAAAAGTTCGTTTCCCTGAATGGCATATGGGGCCCCTATAACGATCCGGTAGTGCCGGGGCTGTTCTGCTTTGAGGGCGGACAGGTATCAGCTGGGTCCATTACGAAGTGGTTTTTGAGGGAGTTTGGTATAACGGGACAGAACGGCTATTTGGATATGACCAAAGAAGCGGTGAATATTCCGCCCGGCAGCGATGGTGTCATCACACTGGATTTCTTTCAGGGAAATCGTACGCCCTACAAGGACCCGAAAGCAAAGGGTGTGTTCTACGGGCTGACATTAAGCCATACCAAAGCGCATATATTCCGGTCCATATTGGAAGGCGTCGCGTTTGGGACCAAGAACATCATCGATACAATGAATCAGGCTGATTTAGGCATTGAGTGCATCGTCGCGAGCGGCGGCGTGATAAAGAACCCGCTGTGGATGAAGATTATCGCGGATGTGACCCAAAAACCCATTCTTTTGACGAAGAATTCAACCAACGCGGGGATACTGGGGTGCGCCATAATCAGCGCGATAGGCAGCGGCACGCATCGGGGCTTTGAGGAAGCGGTCGGCAATATGGTGGAGTTTACTGCGACTGTGGAACCGGATCTGGAGGAATACAAACAATATGAAGAGTACTATGACAAATATCTGAAAATTTATCAGCTGCTAAAGCCGATAATGTCATCATAACCTTCCTTAAAATCCGATTGGTTTAAATGAGATAAGGAACAGTTATCGTCACAACTGTTCCTTTATTATTTTCACCGGCCGTGAGCTTCAGACCGTATTGCGAACCAAAGTAGAGCTGAATACGCTCCTGAATGTTATTCAAGCCAATTCCGTTGAAGCTGTCGCTTCTTTTATAGACAACATTTTCTCCAATATTGTCGATGCCCGGCCCGGAGCCGTTGTCAATGACCTCTATAACCAGCTTTTGATCGATACGGCAGGCATTTATGGTGATAGCCCCCTGTTTGGACAGGTTTTCAAAGCCGTGATAGATCGAGTTTTCGACGATCGGCTGCAGAATAAATCTGAGGACTTTGCAGTGCATCAGTATGTCCGGAATGTTGTATGTCACTGTAAAAAGATCACCATATCTGTACTTTTGTATGACGATATAGTTATTCACGCCCTCGATTTCCTCTGACAGCGTGGTCAGCTTATCGGTGTCCAAAAGGTTGTAGCGCAGGAGATGAATTAAGGACGTTACCATCTCAGATATGTTGGAGACATTCTGTATTGTTGCCAGCCACTTGACCGAATCCAAAGTATTATATAAAAAATGAGGGTTGATCTGGTTTTGAAGAATCTGAAACTTCATTTCGGATTTCTTCTTTTGCTCATCAAATTCCTTTTCCATGTAATCCTTAAGCTTAACGACCATATTGTCGAAGGACTGGCTCAGCTGGCCATATTCATCATGGCTGTTAACTTTAACGTTAATATCAAGATTGCCGCTTTCAACGTGTTTGATTTTACTACGAAGCTCCTTTAAAGGGTTGGTTAACCGCGTCGACAAGAACAACGATATGCCCAGTGCAAGAACAATAAAAATTATGGATATGGAAAAGGACAACGACTTTAGTGCCTCTGTATCTTTATATACATTCTCTTTGGTGATGACTCTGACGATATGCCAATTTGCATTTTGAATCAGGCTGGAAACGATAATGCTTTCAATGCCGAAAACATCATTCTCAATCTGAACGTTATCGCGCTGAAGTATTTCCGGATTATCTGCAATGACCGACTCGAGATTGACATAATTGGGGAAGTTGAACAAAATGCTGCCGCGTCCATCGACGACGAGTACTTTTTCGTCACTTTTAATTGTATTAGTAGTAAATGCTTCTTTCAAATTGTTGTAATCGATATCAATGATCAGAGTCCCTATCTCTTTACCGTATCGGCGTATTTTATTGTAATAGGAGATAACATCTATACTGCGGTTTCGATTGTTTCCTCTGTAAAGGCCAGAATAATGCCCTCGGTCCGAGGTCATATGATCAAGTTTAACCAGAATTTCGTTTTCTGGTTTAAATGGTATGCTGGAAAAGACTTTTCCATTAGCTCCAACAATATAAATGCCGCTGATTTGGGGCTGTATGCTGGCAGCATTCCTCAATATGGTCGTTATGCTGTATTCTTCATCAGGGTTGGTTTTATCGGTAATGCCATTGATAATATCTTTATTGCCGCACAGCAAAGCTGAAGTGTTTTGAATGAGGTCCAGTATGTATTCAATGCTTTTTTTCGTTTCGTTGGATGTGGAGATGGCTGTATCAGACGCATATTCCGTTAACTTTGAAAACAAAAATTCATTGTTTATAAAGCTCATAACGCTCATCGATAACAACACCAATACGCAAATAGATAAAAAAACCTTAAATTTCAACGAATGAAATAAATTGGACATTTATTGATTAACTCCACCCTGATAATTTTTGTCCCGGTACATTTTGCAGCTCATGCCGGTCGTATCTTTGAATACTTTGCTGAAGTAATAAGGGTTATTGAACCCCACCTGATCGGCAATCTCGTACACCATGGAATCAGATTCTATCAACAATTGTTTCGCTTTCTCGATTCTATAGTTAATAAGAAATATACTGAAATTAACACTCGTCTCTAACTTGAAAAGGGTTGACAAGTAACTTTTGCTTTTGTGTGTATATTTTGCCAAGTCCGACAAGCTGATATTTTTGGAGTAATTTTCCTCAATGAACTTAATACATTTGGAAATAATAAAAGAATAAGTTGGGGTCTTTGGCTTTAAAAGCTGGCCAAATAAACTGACAACATAAGTCTTCAATGATTCAAAACCCTGGAAATCTTCAAATTCATATTCTTCGGTTTTATCAAGACCCTGTTCTATAGCAATATCGGCTGCATAATCCATCAATTCATAATATAACCGTTTCGTGTTCGCAAGATTTTTTTCATTTTCCATCTGTATTAGAATTTTTTCTAGATTGCTGTTAATAGACTCATTATCTCCCGTGCTGATGCTGTGTTTCAAAGAGGCGGTACTGATGCTGAAGTAAGATACATCAGGCAGGTTGTCAGAGGCCTGACTAAACATCTTGATACCAGTTGGTTCGAAAAATGCCAGATCGAGGCTCTGACTGGCTTCTTCGATGGCTTGCTTTATATGATGAACAGAAGAAAAAACAGAACTGATCCCTGCTATCGTCCCAATATCCAGGTATTGGCGTAGATTGGCACGCATTAAATTCATATAGTCAAGCAGTTTATCAACATTGATATCAAGGCTGCTGAATACAAACAAAACCTCTTTATTCTGGTTGAAAAAAGATTTGTAAAGCAGCCTGCCTGAGGGAATATTTGATGTAATATTCTGCAATGCCCTGACCATATCAATATTGCTCTGGCTGTTTTCTTTCTGCGCTTTATAGTTGAGTTTTAATATTAAGGCAACAAATGATTTATCGGCAATAATATCAGCGCATTCTTTCTGTATATTCAGATAATTATTTTCAGAAAAGAAATCCTGATAGAGGGTTTCTGTCTCTTCAATAGGCGGCTGATTATTTATGAAGGCACGGTTGCCGACATGTCTGTTTATGATCTTCATAAGGTTATCCGGGGACAGATCGGATTTTAGTATATAATCGTTGGCACCGAGTTTTAGAGCTTCCTGCGCATAATTAAAATCATCATAGTGAGAGATGATAATGGCAACAAGAGACGGCTTGACCTTTTTCAGAGTCTCGATCAATTCGAGACCGCCCATCACGGGCATTCTGATATCGGTCAGCAATACATCGGGATCGTACTTTTCAAAGAGCGGAATCGCTTCTCTCCCATTTCGGGCGGATCCAACAACATTAAAGCCATATTCGTGCCAGGGAATTGTTGACTCTAAACCCACGCGGACCAGGAATTCATCGTCCACAATAAGTATTTTTAGCATTTGTACACATGCTCCTGATTTTTTTATCCGGGAATCTGGTATTAATTATTATCGAAATACGTCGTTTACTGCTGTTGTCTGCTTATATTATAAGCATTTTTATTGAAAATCGCAACAAACAATAAAATATTATAAAATATTATTAAAATCAGAAAATGCCGCCATTTAAAAACGATTCAAAATCCGATATGATATACACATACAGGATGAGAGTTGTTTTGACTATACCTGTTTTGGAGGTTCAATTGAAGCAATTCAATATTAAAAGAATCGGTATGATCATTCTGGATACAATTCTGGTGGCAGTCGCTTTAATGGGATGCGCCAGTAATAACCAGCCGCCGGATATAAATTGGCAGGCATACAAGGGTGAGACGCTTCGTATTGCACTGAGCCAGCATCCCTATGCGGAAGCCATCATCAGCAGGCTGCAGGAGTTCGAAGAATACACAGGCATCAAAGTTGAATACTCGATAACGTCCGAAACGGATTATTTTGAAAAGCTGTCGACCAATCTCGACAGCAGAACGGAATCCCCTGACGTTTTTATGATTGGGCCTACAAAGCTATGGGAGTATGTGCCGTTTGATTACGTATATCCATTGGATGACCTGATAAGCAATCCTTCCGTCACTGATGCCGATTATGATATGGATGATTTTATTCCCAACGTATTGAACACATTCAGATGGGACAAGAAATTCGGACACAAGATGGGAAGAGGACCTTTGTGGGCTGTTCCCCTTGGGTGCGAGATATATGACCTGATGTATAACAAAGACGTATTTAAGGAGTACAGGCTGGACCCGCCTGAGACGACGGATGAGATGCTTGAGCTTTGCGAAAAGTTGAACCGGTTTGGAGGGGAAGGGACGTATGCGTTGGCTGTTCGGGGGACTCAGGAATGGTCGACGATAGCAACATCCTATATCTCCTTATATACAATGTGGGGCGCCACGGATTTTGAGGTTGAGAACGGTAAGCTGGTTTCCAAGGTCAATTCAAAAGAGGCCGTGGAGATGACGGATTTTTGGGTGAAGTGCATCAAAGCAGGAGGAGCAAAGGACTGGCCAACGTATACCTGGTATAAAGCAGCCGCAGATTTAGGGGGGCGAAGCGCCAGCATGTTGTATTGCGCTGATAATATGGGCTGGTACCAGAATGTTCTCGGTGGATCTGAGGAACATGGGAATATAGCCTGGGCCACCCCGCCGCTGCCCCCGGGCAAGACGCAAATCTATTCGCATTTCTGGTCGTGGGCATTGTCGATCAACAATAAATCAACTCTGAAAGAGGCCGCATGGCTTTTTATCCAATATTTCACTAACAAGGAGTATCTGCTTTGGGCGGGCGTCAACGCGAAACAGGTTGACCCTGTCAGAAAATCTGTTGTAGAAAGCCCTGAGTATAGAAAAATGCTTTCTCAGGCTACAGGTTATGAAGAGGCCTTTAATGAAACCATAAAAAATGCATCAATACTTTTTACGCCTCAACCTCACTTTACTGAAGTGCTTACGGAGTGGGCTGGCACCATTCAGGATTTGGTTGCCGGCAAATACAAATCGACACAGGCTGGTATGAACGCATTAAAGGTGAAATTGGATATTATTGTTTCAGAAGTAGAAGTACAATAACTTCTTTTACGGTTCGACGGATATAGCTCTGTCTAGAGAGGAAGAGAATGCCTTGAGCGAATCCTAGGGGAATTGCACTAAAGAGAAAGCAGAGCGTAACCTCAAACGTTCCAATAATCTAAAATTTATCAGTTACTATAAACTCGTGGTAAACTTCTTTTGGTCTGGCACAAATTCGCCCGCTGTCGGGCTGACTGGTGGCGACGGGCGAAACATCTCGATCATATGCAGCCTGATCGGCAGTCTCTTTTAGTTTTTAGCATTGTCACTGTAGCTATTTTGCAATCCTCTCAAATATCGGTTTCAATGCTGTATAGGTGTCGCGGAAAACCTCAAGCTTCTCGCTATAAAGATCCGCATTTGCTGCATTGGGTTTATTGACGCTGTCTATTTTCACAAGGCTTTTTGCCGCGCTGAAGCTGGGAAACAGTCCGACGCCTACCGCTGCAATGATGGCCGCACCGAAGTTGGTGGCTTCGTCGGTAGTCACAGCCTTGCGAACCGTAGTCTGCAGTACGTCGGCGATGATCTGCCGCCACACACCGCTCTTTGCGCCGCCGCCAATGATGTTGATCTCACTGGAAAAGGGTGTAAACCGCATAATATCCTCGCGAATAAGCTGCAGATTCATGGCGACCCCCTCCAGCACCGCGCGCAGCATGTGCCCACGGCTGGTGTCTGCGGTCATTCCGACAAAAGCGCCTCGGGCCTTAGTGTTCCACCAGGGAGAACGCTCACCCATCAGATAAGGCAAGTAAACCACACCGCCGGCGCCCGCGGGGGTGTTTTCGATGGCTGTTTCGATTTCGATGTAGGAAGTGGAGGGGTCGAAATATTGCTTCCTCGCCCAGCTGTAGGAGAGGCCGCCCGCCTGCATGGTGCCTGCCAGCAGGTAGAGGCCGGGTGCAGCAGACGGATAAACCTGCAGCTTTCCCAAGGGATCGGGCTGATATTTGTCCATCAGTACAGATAGCCATGTGGAAGTGCCCAAACAGAGATAACTATCCCCGCTGCTCAGCACGCCTGCGCCCAGCGCCGCGCAAGGGCCGTCGCCCGAACCCACGACCACAGGAATACCGGACGCGATGCCCAAGTCTGCCGCAGCCTGTTTGGTGACATAGCCCGCGACGTCCGTAGATTCGAATATTTCGGGAAGCATACAGCCATCCACGCCCGCCGCATCGATCAGTTTGGCTGACCACCTGCGCTCTCTCATATCGTATGCCTGCATGAAAGCCGCATCGCAGTGGTCTGTTAAAAATCGGCCCGTCAAGCGGAACGTCATATAGTCTTTTGCAGCCAGTATCTTGTACGTTTGTTTATAGATATCAGGCATATTGGTTTTGATCCACATCAGTTTGGCCAAAGTATAGTTGGCGGTGAGCTGCTGGCCCACAAGGCTGCAGGCTTCATGTTTTCCGCCGATACGTTCCACCAAAGCTGCAGCTTCGTTAGCGGCGCGACCGTCCTGCCAGATAATGCTGCGCGAGAGCGGCATACCGCTTTTGTTCATACAAAGGCAGCCCATTGACTGCCCTGAAAATGCTACAGCTATAATATCGGACGGGCTGCGCCCGACCATAATCTGCCGGGTGGAAAGACAGACAGCCTGCCACCAGTCCTCGGGGTTTTGCTCCGCCCAAAGGCCGTTGAAAGCATAGTGCGTTTCGTACGGCGCTACCGCTGATGCGACCAGCTCGCCTTCTTCCGTATAGAGGGACGCCTTGTTTCCGGAAGTTCCAAGGTCATGAGCAAGGATCATCATGACGCGTTTAGTCCTTCGATGAGCGCGCCTACTTTTGAATTGCTCATGCCAAAACGTGTGACGCCGATGGATTTGAGCTGCTCGATCATTGCCAGTCCGTTGATGCCCCCGGCAGCCTTGATTTGCGCCCTGTTGCCAATGGTATCTTTGATTACCTGTACAGCTTCGACAGTCGTGGGCCCATAAAAACCGGAACCTGTTTTTACAAAATCACAGCCCGTTTCAACGACCAGCTCAGACGCGATTCTGATCTGTTCGTCAGAAAGAAGCGGAGTTTGGATGATGACCTTAAGCAATTTGGGCGTTACGTCGCGAACGGCCTTAAGCTCCTTTTTGACCTCGTCATACATGCCCGAACGCAGGAAAGGCACATTCATAAACATATCGATTTCTCCGCACCCAACATCAATCCAATGGCGGGCAGCAGCAACCTTGAATTCAACCGGCTCCTCACCGACGCCAGTGGTATTTCCGACTGTGCCGCCTACCAGTACATCAACACCGCGCAATTTGTCTATCATATACTCTGTGAAGCTTTGGTTAACATAAACAATATGAAAGTGGTACTTCTTCGCGCACTCAGCCAGATAATCAACTTCTGCTAGCGTATCTCTTGGATTGATTGCCACCGAATCCAACATCGCTACGAAATCCCGAGCTGTAAGGTTCATACCCATTCCTCCTTTTTCTGCTGATAAAATTTGTGGGACTCAAGTTACGCCAGCATGTTAGCACAATAACTTATGCAGCGTCAATTGCGAAAAATAAGCCGTTGGTACATTCATACAATAATAAGGCCGTAAAATGAAGATATGACGGGATAATCCGCGTGTTATTTTATAAAAATGAAAAAAATAAGCTAATATGGACTGAAAAAGTATATTGACAATTGGAAAGCTTGGACGTAATATATGAATACAAGTGCAACAGACGACAGTTATTTATTACTTGAACTATGTATACGTATACATGGTTGACATAATAGATAATGGCACTTCTGTAATAAGCCCAAGATATGTAGACGTATACAAGTAAATCTTTTTAGAAATTGTTATTGATTTTAACTATGTATACGTATACAATGGGTGTATACGTATACATAGGGGGCTTATATGAACCAGAAGGATATTGCTAAGCTGGCGGGTGTTTCGTCGGCCACTGTCTCCAGAGTTATCAATGGAGATGACAGAGTTGCTCCCGAGACTTTCGATAAAGTCTCTCAGATCATTGATGAGTATGGCTATGTGCATAACGCCATAGCCCGAAGTTTGAAGAAATCCAGCACCCAAACGATAGGCTACCTTGTTCCCGATATTAAGAATCCATTCTTTACATCGGTGCTGGTGGGTTTTGAGGAAATGTGTTACGCCAAGGGCTACGATATTATTTTCGAAAATACCTGTGAGAACCTTGAAAAAGAAATCAAATCGATGCAGACTCTCTTGGGCCTTCGGGTTGATGGCTTGCTGGCGGTTTTTGTAAATCCGGACAACCAGCTTATCAACAGCTTTGATTCAATGGGTATTCCGATCGTACTGATAGACAGAAAATCAAAAACCGAGACCAAGCATGACTGTATCATCATTGATAACTACGATGCCATGAAGAAGTTGGTTGAACACCTTGTCTCTTTAGGGCATACGGACATTGCGACAATCAGCGGTCCTGAAAACCTGACACCGGGCGAAGAGCGTCTGAATGGTTTCTATGCAGCTATGAAGCAGATGGGCATTCCAATAAACCAGGATTATGTGGTGCAGGGGTTGTTCACCGAAGAGGGGTCTTATAACGCCGCGGAACAATTGCTCGGGCTTAAGAAGCCGCCTACGGCTATTATAACGGCAAACAATCTGTCGACAATGGGCGCCTACGCCGCCCTGTCCGATCACAAGATAAAAATCCCGCAGGATATATCTCTTGTAGGAATCGACGATTTTGTACTGGCGGCGCATCTGAATCCGCCGATGACAGTGCTGCGAAGGTCTAATACGACAGTGGGAAGGGTTGCCGGTGAAATGCTGATGGATCGTATCGAACTGGGCAATGATCATACGCGGATTTCCCAGCGTATAAAGGTGTTGCCAACTGAGCTGTGCATCAGAGAGTCGTCGGCTCATCCCAGAAACTATGATCTGTAAACTCTGAAATAATATATAAAGTTTTAAGATTTCCATATAATAAGATTTTCAGGTTTTGCACTCAGTGCAAAAAATAAAAATTGGAGGAAGATAGTATGAAGAAACTGATTGCAGTCGCCATCGCAACGTTGATGATGGTCGCGATCTTCGCGGGCTGCGGCACCTCAGCTCCTCAGGAATCGGCTCCTGCCGAGACAAAAGCACCGGCTCCGGCCGAAACCGAAGCAGCTCCGGCTGAAACCGAAGCGGCTCCGGCTAACGATGTCATGGAGATCGCCGTGCTGATCAAGGCTACGGACTCGGACTTCTGGCAGTATGTGCTTGTTGGCGCTCTGAACTACGCTTTTGAGAATTCCGACAAGGTTCACGTGACCACGTATGGTCCTCCGTCCGAAGCTGACACGGCTGAGCAGGCGGAAATCATGGACAACATCGTCACCACGAAACCCGATGGTATCGTTGTGGCGGCTACCCTGTCCGATGGTCTGAACGCTGGTATCGAAGCTGCTACGGCTGCTGGCATCCCGGTTGTGACGATTGACAACAAGGTTACCACTGATGCTTATGTCGCGCACTATGCGACCGACAACCTGGCTGCCGGCGCACAGGCTGCTCAGAGATTCGTTGACGAACTGAATGCCCGTGGCGTTGAGCTCAAGGGTAAGGTTGGCCTGATCTCCGCCATGGCGGGCGTACAGGTTCTGACCGACAGAGAAGACGGCTTTGTGAACAAGCTCAAAGAACTGGCTCCTGATATTCAGGTTCTGGAAAAAGTGTTCGTGGACAACGACATCCCGAAGTCCCTGGAAGCTGCTGAGAACATTTACTCTGCGAACAAGGCTGACCTCGTTGGCTACTTCGCTTCCAACAATGCGACCGGCGACGGCCTGACCCAGTTCATCACCGAGAACAGCCTGGGCGACAAGCTGGTATGCGTGACGTTCGA
The DNA here is from genome assembly GCA_023396555.1 of Bacillota bacterium. GTDB lineage: Bacteria > Bacillota > Clostridia > Christensenellales > SZUA-584 > SZUA-584. Next base: position 11,018 of record JAEWWC010000118.1, on the reverse strand, counting down.
CTCCGACCCGACCGAGATCGACGGTATCCGCTCTGGCGCTATCGTTGCCACGATCGTTCAGGATCCGTACGGCATGGGCTACAAAGGCTGCGATACCATCTTCCAGATCGTATCCGGTGCGAAGACGGCTGCTGACTTCGAAAAGTACTATGACACCGGTGTTGCCGTTGTTGACAAGTCCAACGTCGATTCCGAAGAGATGAAGGGCATTATTGACCCGTTCTCGCTCAAGAAGTACGAATAAACGTCACTTATAGTGTTAATACCGGGGGCTTTAAGCCCCCGGTATTATAAACATCGTGTTCAAACCTTGATATTTAAAAATCCATAAAACGATACCAATAATAATATATATATATTAACGGGTTGATTATTACAGAGAGGGTTGGTGCTCTATGGGAATTGAAAACAATGTGCTGGTCAGGATGGAAAATATAGAGAAGGAATTCCCAGGCGTCAAAGCGTTAAAAGGTGTCAGCTTCGATGTGAGAGCCGGAGAGGTTCACGCTCTCGTCGGAGAAAATGGCGCTGGGAAATCCACACTGATCAAGATACTGATGGGGGCCTATCCGGCCACATCAGGCAAAATCTATCTTGAGGACAAAGAGGCAACTTACAAGAATCCTATGCAGGCAAAAATGTGCGGCCTGGGTGCTGTTTACCAGGACATCACATTGGCTCCGCATTTATCCGTTGCCGAGAACTTCTTTTTGGGAGAGCTTCCCACCAAGATGGGTATGGTGGACTGGAAAACCGTTTACAGTGTCACAAGAAAGACATTAAGTGATTTAAATATTAACATTGATCCCAGAACGAAGGTCAAGAATCTGACGGTCGGTCAGCAGGAAATGGTGACTATAGCGAAAACTGTTCATCAGAAAGCCAACATTATCGTGTTTGACGAACCGACAGCGCTTCTGGCCAATGAAGAGGTTAAGCTGCTGTTTGAGCTGATCAATACGCTTAAGGCAAGAAATTACGGAATCATCTACATCTCGCACAGATTGGAAGAGATATTCGCGCTGTGCGACCGCGTGACGGTTCTCAAAGATGGCTGCTATGTGAAAACGCTTGATGTGAAAGATACACATCAAGACGAACTGGTCAAACTGATGGTCGGCAGAGACATCCAGGATATGTACGGCATCACCAAAGGAACGATTGGTGAGACGGTTCTGAAGGTAAATGAACTGAGGAAAGCCGATAAGTTCAGTAATATCAGCTTCGAAGTGAAAAGAGGCCAGATAATGGGTATGTTTGGTCTGGTCGGTTCGGGGAGAACCGAGGTCTGTCGAGCCATTTTTGGCGCCGATCATTATGATGGCGGTGAAGTGTATATCAATGGTAAGAAGATCCATAACAGAACCCCCATAGAAGGTATGAAGAATTCCATCGCGTTTTTAACCGAGGACAGGAAAAAGGACGGCCTGTGCCTGGGGCTGACGATAGAATTCAATACCAACATGGCCTCGTACCCCATGATTGCCAAGTCCGGTCTGATCAATCTGAAAAAGGAAAGGGAACGGGCGGAAAAATATATTAAGGCAATCAATATCAAAACGCCGTCATCAAGACAGTACTGCAAGAATCTTTCGGGCGGCAATCAGCAAAAAGTTGTTATTTCCAAATGGATGTGCCGCGACAGCGAAGTATTCATTTTCGACGAGCCGACGGTGGGTGTAGACGTTGGCGCCAAGGTGGAAATATACAAATTGATTGAAGCGCTGATCCAGGAAGGCAAAGCGGTCATACTGATTTCATCATACCTGCCCGAGGTTATGGGTTTGGCTGACGAAATGATCGTAATGTCCGAAGGCAGGCAGATGGCCATAATGGATAAGTCGGAGTTTTATTACGAGGACGGCAAGCTGAACGAGGAAAAAGCGCTTAAGCTTGCATCCGGCCTGTCTTAATTATCCCCCAAAAATAACATGAAATACTGTTTGCATGCAGAAGGAGGCACTTCAAATGAACGAAGTTAAAAAAATGTCAAGACCCATGGGTAGGCGGATGAGCGGCTATGCCGTTCCGCTGATGATTCTTGTACTGTTGGCGGTTGTTCTGTCACTGGTGACAGATTCGTTTTTCACATATGAAAACATTTTTAACCTTGCGCGGTCTACAGCCGTATATGGCATTGTGGCCATCGCAATGACCTTTGTCATCATCACCGGCGGTATCGACCTGTCGGTAGGCCCGAACGTCGGTCTGGCCGGCATGATCGTCGCGCTGCTTGTTATTCAGGGCGGCATGAACATGTGGCTTGCCATGATCATCGGAATCGCGGCCTGTGCGCTGGTTGGTTTCTTTAATGGCGCAATGGTTTATGACGGCAAGCTGCCCCCGTTTATCGCAACGCTGGGAACATTGACGATTATACGTGCGGTTATCATGCTGATCTCCGGTGCGCGTAACATTACCGGCTTTGACAAGATCGCCCCTGCGTTCCTTCAGATCGCCAAAACCACATGGGGCGTGACCGCTACGGACGCGAATGGTGTCGCAACCACTTATGGCGTGCCGCTGATGGCATTTGTCTGGATCGTGGTGATATTGGTTGCGTTCTTCATCGTCAGGAAGACGATTTTCGGCCGCAGCATATTCGCGATCGGCTCCAACATGGAAGCGGCCAGACTGTCGGGTATCTCCGTCAGAAAGACCACGTACGGAGCCTACATATTCTCCGGCATATTGTGCGGCATCGGCGGCATTCTGCTGACTTCGCGGCTGGCGAGCGGCATCCCGACTCTGGGCCAGGGCTACGAGCTGGACGCTATCGCATCCGCGGTGGTGGGCGGCGCATCCATGTCAGGCGGCGAAGGTTCGGTGGGCGGTACAGTGGTTGGCGCCATACTGATTGCGACCATCCGCAACGGCGGCGTGCTGCTGGGCTGGAACGGACAAATCATTGAAATCGTGATCGGCTGCCTGATCGTGTTTGCGGTGCTGCTGGACAGCCTGAGCAAGAGACGGGCCAGATAAGACAATTTATAACCTATAAACTCAAATTAGGGCGGAGGCGAGTAGAAATGATTAAAGGCGAAATATTGAACGGACAGCTTTTAGGGTTGCTTGGGAATACGGGGCATGGCGACTGGATCGCCGTGAGCGACGCGGGTCTTTCCGTACCGGCAGATAAGGAATGCGTGGATCTGGCGCTTAAACCGGGCATCCCGAGGATACTTGACGTCATTCAAACACTGGTGAATGCAATGGCTATCGAAAAGGTGTTCATAGCCGAGGAAATCGATACTCGCAGCCCTAACTACCACAAAAAGTTACTTGAAGTCCTGGCTCCGTCTGGATGCGAGGTTAAGTATGTACCCCATAGCGAGCTGAAAAGCATGATAGATGATAATAATACGCGTGCGTGCGTCCGCTCTGCGGAGTTTACGAGCTATTCCAGCGTGCTTCTGCAGGCGGGCGTCACGTACGGCGGAGAAATGTCAGACTTTTAGAGCGTCATCAAAGGGGGGATCCGTCATGATATCTACATATTTGAAAGCGCCGTTTCAGTTTGAACAGAGGGACATTGCTGTTCCCGAGATCGGACCGGACGATGTGCTGATCAAAGTGAAGGCATGCGGCTTTTGCGGACACGAGATGATACTGGCAAAATACGCAGCACAGGACTGGACGCCCTTTGGACATGAGTTTTCCGGCGTGGTTGAACAAGCCGGGGCTAACGTTAAGCACTTAAAGCCGGGGGATAAGGTTGTCGTGGAGACTTCTACGTTCAACCCTCTTTCGGACAGCTCGCGGAACGGCCGTGTTGATCTGGATACAGATATCATCAACTATATCGGCACGCGTGATACGATGGGTTTTGCTGAGTATACTAGCGCACCGGCCGCTTTGTGCGTGAAGTTCGAGAATATGAGTTTTATCGAAGGCAGCATGATCGAGCCGCTGGGCGTCGCGATGGATATGTTCAAAACGGCGGACGTGCGTTTGCATGACGATGTGCTGCTCATGGGCATGGGCCCCATCAGTTTGATGGCGCTGCAGCTGGTGAAGGCAGCAGGGGCCAGAAAAATCTACATCGCCGGTCTTTCCCATGAAACGGCACGGGCAGAGCTGGCTAAAAAACTGGGCGCCGATGAGGTCATATTCACTGATGTCCACGACATTCGCAAGTATCCGTTTGAGCGCGGAGGTGTGGACAGGGTGCTGGTTACGGCCCCGCCGGCGCTGATTGAGCCTTGCACGCATACCATGAAGATGGGCGGCATACTGTCGTTCATCGGGATAGCCTACGGCGAAGGCGCGATGGCCTGCTTTGACTCCAATCTGGTCCATCACAAGAAGATACAGATCAGGGCATCTGACGCGGTTCCGGCGCTTTACTTCCCGCTTTGTATCGATCTGGTGGAATCCGGCAAGGTTGACCTGAAGTCGCTGGTGTCCCATACGTTCTGTCTTAAGGATACGCCGGCGGCATTGAAGGCCTATATCGATGATCCGAAGACGGCGCTGAAAGCGGTTATGACCAACGAATAAGCCGCGCCGCGGACACAGTCCGATGGGGGCTGCATTTGTTGCTTCTGACAGACAGGGGCATATGCAAGGGTTTATGTTTAAAGGAGGACGAGATGAAGCTGGGCATTCATGCATACGAATGGTGCAGCACCTGGTCCAATGATACGCTGGATATCATTGATACAGTCCGGGCGCTTGGTCTGGACTTCATAGAGATTCCGCTGATGCGCCTTGATCTGTTTGATCCTAAGGCAGTCAAAGCGCGTTTGGACGGTTTTGAAGCGACCACTTCCAATGTGCTGCTTGCGGACGACGTTGACATCACATCCTTTAACGCAGAATTCAGGAAAAACGGTGTCCAATACTTAAAGGACTGCGTGAAAGCCACTGCCGAAGCGGGCGCGAAATCCTTCTCCGGAGTTATATATTCTAAATATATGAAGGAAGCCGTGTGTATGCCGTCGCTGCAGGAATGGGAGTTCAGCGCTGACTGCCTGAGGGAAGTCGCGAGGTATGCGGCGGACTTCGGCGTATCCGTCGGTGTGGAACCTGTGACGCGATACGAATCGTATCTGCTCAATACGAGCGAACAGGCGGTGCGCCTTTGCGACATGATCGACGAGCCCAATATATTTGTTCATCTGGATAGTTATCACATGAATGTGGAAGAGAAGAGCTTCTACGGTGCGATTAAAACAGCAGGAAGCCGTATGAAGTATTTTCACATGTGCGAAAACGACCGCGGCATCGTTGGTACCGGCCATGTGGACTGGGACGGCGTATTTTGCGCATTTAAAGAAATCGGATTTGACGGATATCTGGGGTTTGAGGGCTTTGCGGACTGTTCGGACAATATGAGCACCTGGGTGTGGCGCAAGCTTGCACCGGACGGAGAAACCTTCGTACGTGAAAGCGTAGCGTTTGCCCGCAAAATGATGGAGAAATACAAGCAGTAATCGGAACATCGATGTGACAGATAAACTGGCAGGCTGCAAGAAATTGCGGTTCATGCACGAACATAATGGGGTATAGGATGACACAGTATTTGATCGCCCACGACCTTGGAACCTCGGGCAATAAAGCGTCACTGTTCACAACGGAGGGGCAATATATCGGTTCGACCATCAGCGAGTATGATACGGATTATTTCAACGCCAACTGGGCCGAGCAGAATCCGCAGGACTGGTGGCGTGCCGTATGTGAAACCAATAAGCTGCTGACCAGGGACATCGACAAAAAGGATGTGCTGGCGATCTCCTTCAGCGGACAGATGATGGGCTGTGTCTGTGTAGATAAGCAGGGCCGCGCATTGCGCAAGGCGATCATATGGGCGGACATGCGCGCCACAAAGCAGGCGGAGCAGATATTAAGCAAAATTGACCAGGACGTATTCTACAGGACCACCGGCCACAAGTGCAGCTCCTCCTACTCAATAGAAAAGCTGATGTGGGTGAGGGACAACGAGCCGGATATCTACAAACAAACATATAAGATGCTCAATCCCAAGGACTATATCGTCCAGCGGCTGACGGGAGCGTTCCTGACCGATTTTTCGGATGCTTCGGGCACAAATGCTTTTGATCTCAACACGTTTAAGTGGTCGGAAAGTATCATCAGCGCTGCGGGTATCGACATCGATAAATTCCCTGAAGCCCTGCCCTCAACGCATATCGCCGGTGAGATCAGCGAAAGCATGGCGGCTGAGTGCGGGCTCTGCCCGGGAACAAAGGTGGTCATGGGCGCTGGCGACGGCATGTGCGCTTCGGTGGGGGCGGGTTCCATCTCGCTGGGGAAGACATATAACTGCCTGGGTTCGTCCTCGTGGATTGCGACGACAACCCGTGAGCCGATATTCGACGATCAGTATCGTACGTTTAACTGGGCGCATGCCGTGCCGGGCTTTGTGGCTCCCTGCGGTACCATGCAGAGTGCGGGTGCGGCCTTCAATTGGGTCAAGAATCAGATCTGCACGAGCGAAGTGGCCGAAGCGCGGCAAAAAGGTATTTCGCCATATGAGCTGATCAATAAAGAGATTGCCGAAGCGGAAATTGGGTCCAACGGCCTCATATTCCTGCCATATTTGATGGGAGAGAGAAGCCCGCGGTGGAACCCTGATGCCAAGGGCGCGTTTATCGGCCTCAAAATGGAACACAAACGGGCGGATATGCTGAGGAGCGTGATTGAAGGCATCGCTTACAATCTCAACATCATCCTTCAGGTGTTCAGCAGCAAGCTACCCATCGACGAGATCACAGTCATCGGCGGTATGGCCAAGGGTGAGATTCAGCGCCGCATACTGGCGGACGTGTTCAATACCCGTCTGGTGACGCTGACCTATCTGGATGAAGCGTCGTCCATCGGCGCGGCAGTTTGCGCAGGTGTGGCGATCGGTGTACTGAAGAGCTTCTCTGAGGTGGAGAAGTTCAACAAAGCGGTGGCGCATGATCAACCCATTACCGGGAACGCTGCCCGCTACGCGAAATATATGCCCGTGTTTGACAAGTGCTATGCGTCTTTGAAAGACGTATACACGGACATTGCGGCACTTGACAGATAACAACAGACTCCTCCTTATATATAGAAGCGGGTACTGACAGGCAGGTGTGAAACGCAGGAATTCTATGATCATACCTGCCTGTATTACCCTTGGAGATAACTAAGAATGAAAATAATCCGGTTTTATCTTTTTAAACGGAGGGATATAGCACTATGCAGTATAAAAGAGTGAAAATGATCAAAGAGCCGATTTCGGCAATCGGCATTGGCTGCTGGAATTTTGGCGGGGACTTCGACAGTTCCGACGATACGGTTTCCGCCAACATTGTGCACGCATCCATCGACCACGGCATCAATCTGTTTGATGTTGCGCCGGTATACGGCTGGACGCATTCGGAGACCGTGCTGGGCAAGGCGCTCAAAGGCAAGCGCGATAAAGTGCTGATTGCATCCAAATGCGGCCTCACATGGAACGAAAAGCACGAGACCAGAAACGACCTGTCCAAGAAGAACATACTGCGGGAAATTGATGAAAGCTTGACGCGCCTGCAGACGGATTATATCGACATCTATCAGTTGCATTGGCCGGACCATGAAACATCCATCGAGGAAACGGTGGAGGCGCTGCGCATCATCAAAGACGCCGGAAAGATCAAATACATCGGTTTGTCCAACTACTCACCGGAGGATGTGAAGACATTCATGTCAATGATCGAGATCAACGCACAGCAGTCGCTTTACAACATGTTGGAAAGAAACACGCTCTCATATCACGGTATTGCGCTGGAATACCGCACCGAAAAGGATGTTTTGCCTGTGGTGCGCAAGGAAGGACAGGCATTTTTACCCTACAGCCCGCTGTTTCAGGGGCTGCTCGCAGGAAAGTTCACATTGGAGAAAACGTTCTCAGCCCGTGACATACGCAATGCAAACCCCAAGCTTTCGGGCGAAGCTTTCCTGGAATACTATACGTGCTATGAGAAGTTAAATGAGGTGGCAAAGGAGATCGGCAAGCCCATTAACGAGCTGGCGATCAACTGGCTGCGTCAGAAGGAAGAGGTCACCTGCATCATCGGAGGCGCTTCGTCCATCGCGCAGCTCGACAAGAACGTGGAAGCTGTCGAATGGGATATCCCGGACGAAACGATGGCGCAGATCGACGAGATCATCACGCCGTTTGAGGATAAGTAATATGAAGATTGCAACTTTAGGTGAAATCATGCTGCGGTTGAAGAGCCCGGGGCATGACCGTCTGTTCCAGACAGGCAGTTTGGAAGCAACGTTTGGCGGCGGGGAAGCCAATGTCGCGGTGTCTCTGGCGCAGTTTGGGATGGACGCCCGCTTTTTGACCGCGCTGCCGGACAATGATATCGGGCAGGCATGCCTGCGCGAGCTGCGCGGCTTTGGCGTGGACGTATCGGAAATCGTGGCCGTCAAAGGCGGCCGGATGGGCATATATTTTCTGGAGACGGGGGCTAACCAGCGCCCCAGCAAAGTCATCTATGACCGCACGAATTCAGCGATCGCGGATCTGCCGCTGGGCAGCATCGACTTTGAAAAGGCGCTTGCGGGCTGCGGCTGGCTGCACATCACGGGCATCACGCCGGCTATCAGCGCCAGTGCGGCACAGCTTGCATTGGAAGCCGTAAAAGCTGCCAAAGCGCTCAATCTGACGGTTTCATGCGATCTCAACTATCGCAAGAACCTGTGGAAATACGGTAAAACAGCGCAGGAAGTGATGTGTTCGCTGACCGCGCATGTGGACGTGATCATTGCAAACGAGGAAGATTGCCAGAAGTCGCTGGGAATCGCGGCGGATGTATCGGCGGAGAGCGGTGAAGTGTGTGCCGCTGCATATGAGTGCGTCGCGGACACGGCCATGGCGCAATACCCGCAGCTTAAATACATTGCCGTTACCATGCGCGAGTCCAAGTCGGCTGACCACAACGACTGGTCTGCCTGTCTTTTCAGCCGAGAGTCGTCGTATGTATCGAAGAAATACCGGATCACGGATATTGTGGATCGCGTCGGCGGCGGAGACAGCTTTGCGGCCGGTCTGATCTACGGGCTTAATACCTACGCTGAACCTCAGAAGGCGCTGGAGTTTGCCGTAGCGGCAAGCTGCCTTAAGCATTCCATCAACGGCGACTACAACCGTGTGAGCGCTGCAGAGGTGGAAACGCTGATGAAAGGCGACGGTTCCGGCCGGGTGCAGCGCTAGGCAAAGCGTGCTTGTTAAGAAAGTCAGGATGAGATGAACCAAAAGATACTGATATGGGGCGCAGGCAAGATCGGGAGAGGATTTCTGGGGGATCTGTTCCATCAGGCGGGGTATAAGCTAGTCTTTGTGGACAGGAACAAACAGGTTGTCGAGGCTTTGAACAGCTGTCCGTCGTATACGGTCGTTTACTGTGGTAATGACGGGAAGTGTACGGACGTAAGCATCAGCAGTTACACGGCGCTGCACATGCCGCAGAAGGATGCGGTCATTGAGCAGCTCAGCGTGTGTTCGCTGATGGCTGTGGCGGTGCCGCCCGAAGGTTTCCCCGAGCTGGTGGAAATGCTGCACATGGCGATACGCCAACGGCTGACTGCTAACCTCGATGAGACGCTGGATATCATATTTTGCGTTAACACCTTTGACCCCGCTCAAAAGCTGCGCGACGAACTGGATGCGCGGCTCAGCGGCGATGAAAAGGCGTACTGCGACAAGCACTTTGGTTTTGTGAGCGCGCTAACATGGAGGATAGCCATTGCCCCGGACGATGAACAGCGTGCGCGGGATCCGCTTGCGGTGGTGACGAACGGCTACCCCGAGCTGCCTGTGGACAAAAAGGCGTTTCTGGGCGACCTGCCGTCTGTTGCGGGGCTTCTATTCACGGACAATCTGCCGGAGATGGAGCTCAGGAAGTATTACACATACAATATGCTGCACGCCGTGTTTGCTTATATGGGCTACTTCAGAGGGCATGCGCTGGCGTTTGAGAGCATCGCGGACCCGGTCGTCATGCAGACGGCCCGCGGCGCACTGGATGAGATCGGCCAGACATTGATGCAGACCTGCGGCTTCACCCAAGCCGATACGGATAAATGGAACGAAGCGGCTTTAAAACAGCTGGATAATCCGGTGATCAAAGACACGCTTGTGCGTTTGGGAGCGGATACATCGCGCAAGCTGGGACGAAACGAGAGATTGATAGGCCCCGCGCTGCTGTGCCGGGATCATGGCGTCTGGCCGTATTACTTGACAAAGGCGATCGCCCATGCCTTTCTGTTCGATCCCGAGGAAGACAGCAAATCGCAGATGGTGAGCGAATACGCCAGGGTTTATGGCGTCAAGGAAGCCGCAAAGCGGTTCTGCGGGCTGGAGAATGAGCCGGAGCTGCTGGAACTGATCAGGCTGCACTATGACAGGGCCTGCGCCGGAGCGGAGCCGGAGAATGATGCGAAGGTGGCGCTGATGAAGCGCGCGTATCATCTGGGCTTCATGTCGGAGAAGACGTACAAAGGCTGTGCCCAGTGCACGCTGGATGCGTTGTTTCGGCTGACCGGACAGGTGGACGAGGCGGTCTTCCAGAGTGCCAGCGGCTTTTCGGGCGGCATGGCGATATGCGGCGACGGCGTTTGCGGCGGCTACGCGGGCGGCATCATGTTTATGGGCAGCCGCGTGGGGCGGCGCTATCAGCAGATGATGGAGGACGGGGACAAACTGGCACAGTATGCGTCCTACGACATGGCGCAGAGGCTGCACGACCGGCTTGTCAGCACATACGGCAGCGTGATCTGCCGTGACATTCATACGCAGATATTCGGCAGAGATTACTGCCTGAGGACAAAAGCCGTGCGGGAGGATTTTGAAGCCGCGGGCGCTCACACCACAAAATGCACCAACGTCGTGGGTACGGCCTGCGCGTATGTAGCGGAGATACTCTTTGATACGGGGTATACCGACGGGACAACACCGGGAAAGGAATCGGAAAAATGAGACTTCAGTTGGCGCTTGACATCTATGATATTCCCCAGTCGCTGGAGATATTAAAGGA
>JAEWWC010000112.1 GCA_023396555.1 Bacillota bacterium | reverse complement strand
CGCGTTCAATGCCCAGCTCGCGCATGCCCGGCGTGTCGATCACCGCACCGCCCAGCAGCGGCAGCAGGTTCCGCGCTGTCGTCGTGTGGCGGCCCTTGCCGTCGCGGCGCGTCCCGCCCGTTGCCAGTAGCTCATTGCCGGCCAGCCGGTTGATCAGCGTGGACTTGCCGATGCCCGACGAGCCGATGAACGCCACCGTGCAGCCAGCGATGTAGCCCTTCAGCCGCTCCAGCTCGTTTGGAGAGACGATGACATCCACGCCGGGCGCTGCGTCTTCAGCTTCCATACGCTTCGCGGGCACATCTTCGCAAATGTCCGCCTTTGTCAGCACAACAACAGGCAGCGCACCGCTGTCCCATGCGACGGCGAGATAGCGTTCCAGTCGCCGGATGTTGAAATCCCTGTCCAGACCCATGCAGACGAATACCGTATCGATGTTCGCCGCCACGACCTGCTGTTCGCCCTTTGAGCGGCGCACGAACGCGCTACGGCGTTCCATCACACGGCGTATCACGCCGTCAGCGTCCAGCAGCACATAGTCGCCCACCACCGGCAACAACGCCGATTCATACAACAACCGTCCCGAACTGCGTGCGTCCGTTTCGCCATCAGGGGTAAGCACGTGGCAGATGCCATGGGACTGCGCCGCCACGCGTCCAGGCATCTGCCCTTCGGCATGTGCGGCCTCAAAAAGCGCGAGGGAGAACCCCAGCGCATTAATATCCATATTCAATTTATATAACCTCCGAAAAGTGTTTATCGATCATGGCTTTCGGGAGGCGTCAGCGTCAGCGGATGAACGCCTCCCGATTGAGGACACTCTCCGACTTTACGTACGTTTTCATAAATACTCTCCTTCCTGGATTAATGACATATGAATTATAGCACAACAGGTATATTCTTCAAGTCTCAAGTTCATCCAATCTCAAATATGTCCGAAATTATAAACGGGTTATCGTCCTCGTCATAAGCCTCCAGCGACAGCCGGTATACGCCCGGTCCGGCGTCGGGGAACCATTCCATCGGCAGCTCGTGCTCGATGATCGTAGCGGTCATGGGGTCTGTCACGCCGCAAAACTCCTCGGTGCGTGTGAGCGGCTCCCAGCCCGAGGCTGTCGCGCGTTCCAGCAACGGCTCAAACAGCAGCACTGCCTCGCCGCCCGTGTCATTATGCAGGCTGTAGTTGATGATCTCAGTGTCCGCGGAGAAGCTGCTGTCGTCCACGTCCAGCCACAGCTCTTTGGTCAACTCCGGCGCTTCGGGACCGGTATAGCGGAACTGCGCACCGTCCGCGGATATGGTGTCGCCTCCAAAATGGATTTTGAACGCGCGCCCGTCAAACAGCGCCAATTCGTAATATCGCCAATCGCCCGGTGCACCGGTCTCCGGCACAGCCAGCGCTTGGTCCACCTGAAGCTGCGAGAACCACTCCATCACCGCGGTGATGTCCTCCGGCGACGAATAGACAGCTACGGGTTTGTCCGGCGATGCGGAATCGGTGTACATGTCGATCTGGCGCACATCCGCCGCGTCAATGCCGTTCAGCTGATCCAGCGGATTCGGCGCAGGCGTAGCGGCAACCGTTGCGGCAGGCGTTTTCTCTGCAACGTCGGTGGCGGCAGATTCTTTCGGCACGTCCGCTTTTGGTGCGCAGCCTGCCAGACTCAATATCATCATTGCGGCCAGTAAAGCCGCTGTCCATTTTCTTTTCATACGGTTAAGTCTCCATACTTTCATGCTGTTACGACGCTGTTTTGCATCTTGTTGTTCCTCGTAAAAGGAACCATAATGAACTCATGATACCATACATACTAATCTCCTACAGTATTTTTGTTACTTTTACGCAATGTAATCCAATTATTGTTCGGGATACGCGTATCTGAATCGTCGCATTCTATTGATAAACGACGACATCGACGGAGGGCAGCATGCGCATATTACTCATTTATCCCGAATTTCCCGACACATTCTGGAGCTTCAAATATGCGCTACGGTTTACCACCAAAAAATCCGTGTTCCCGCCGCTGGGGCTGCTTACTGTGGCGGCCATGCTGCCGAAAGACTGGGACAAACGCCTCGTGGACATGAACGTGAGCCGCCTGCGCGACAGCGACCTGCTTTGGGCGGAATGTGTATTCATCAGCGCGATGTCGGTGCAAAGCGCCTCCACGGAAGCTGTGATCGCACGGTGTAAAAATGCGGGTGTCCGCGTGGTAGCGGGCGGGCCGCTGTTTACCGCGTTCCCGGACAAGTACGACTCCGTGGATCATCTGGTGCTGGGCGAGGCGGAAGTGACTCTGCCGCCGTTTCTGCACGACTTGGAACAGGGAAATGCCGGGCACATCTACCAGTGTGATCACAAGCCCGATATCACAGTGACGCCCGTGCCGCTGTGGAGCCTTATCCGCATGAAGGATTATTCGTCGATGAACATACAGTACTCGCGCGGCTGCCCGTTCAACTGCGAGTTCTGCGACGTGGTGGTGCTGTTTGGACGCAAACCGCGTCTCAAAACGGCGGGGCAGGTGACGGCGGAGCTGGACGCGCTGTATGCCCACGGCTGGCAGGGCAGCGTGTTCTTCGTGGACGACAACTTCATCGGCAACAAGGAGATACTAAAAAACTCGGTGCTGCCCGCCGTGATATCATGGCAGGAGGCGCACGACCGCCCGTTCCGACTCGACACCGAAGCGTCCATCAACATATCGGACGACGAGGAACTGATGAACCTGATGGTGGCGGCGGGCTTCGATACGGTGTTCGTGGGTATTGAAACGCCCAACGAGGACAGCCTGTCCGAATGCGGCAAGAAACAGAACACGGGGCGGGATCTGCTGGCCTGTATTGAGACCATACAGGCGCACGGCATGGAGGTGCAGGGCGGCTTCATACTGGGCTTCGACAGCGACCCGGACACCATATTCGATACGCTCATCCGCTTCATACAGCAGAGCCACATCGTCGTCGCGATGGTGGGGCTGCTGAACGCGCCGCGCGGCACGCGATTGTACCAACGCATGGAGCAGGAACACCGCCTGACCTCCGACTTCACGGGTGACAACACCGACTATTCGATGAACTTTGCGCCCAAGATGGCACACGACAAGCTGGTGAGCGGCTACAAAAAGGTGGTGGGCAACATATACGGCCCCGAATCGTATTACCGCCGCGTGATGCGCTACCTCGACGCAGAGGAGCGCGCACAGCAGCCTAAAACGCGCGTCAAAATCCATCCGGCGGACATCGCATCGTTCATGAAGTCGATATTCCGGCTGGGTATCGCGGGGGAGGAGCGCCGTTGGTTCTGGCGGCTGGTGCTGCACACGCTGCGGCATAACCCGTCGCAGCTGCACAAGGCTGTCACCTACGCGGTGTACGGACACCACTTCAGGAAGGTGTACAGGGTGTAAGACAATAAACCTGATGCTGACAGTCTCATTAAGCGAAAATATTATTTTATTAATTCTGTACGGGCATCAATGTTATGTTTGAGTTGACATTAAAAAAATATGGATGTAATCTATTTTTATAGAAATTCAGGGGGAATTTTAATATGATATTACCTATTTTAGCCTCGCCTGATGATGCAATAAAAGTTGTTCAATTCCTCAAAACACGTGCAACAGGATGTACAGTTGAAGATGCAAAATCAATCCTTGATAAAAAACTGCTAGATCCAAGAAAAGTTAATGCGTATTTAATATGGGGATTGGCTTATCGAGATGGCGATAAATTAAAGCTGAGCGAATTAGGTAAGAAGCTTGCGAGAGTAGTGTCAACAGAATATCCAGATATTTTCTGTGCTATTCTAAGGTCAATTAACCCATATCACAGTGCACTTGAATGGGTATTCTATCAGAAAGACCTCAGTGAAATAACAAATATTGATATTGCTGCTTATTGGCATGAGAATAAATCATTTTCTATTGAAACTGAAAATGAAAATACATTAAAAGATATGGCAGTATGCTATTTTAAGGTTTGTGAAACAGCGAATATTGGGAAATTAACCCTAGGACGTAAGGGACAAGCTACCCGATTGAGTATAAACAGAGATCAATTAGGACAATACATCGGTGGAAGCACTTTGACATCTTCAACAAAAATAGATGATCAGGAAACAAGTACTGATGATACGTCGAGTATCAGGACTTCCGAAGAATTAATACCTATCGAGAAACGAAAAGAATCAGATTCTGTGCATGTGCAAGTTGAGGCATCAACTCTATCTGATACTACCCGTATTTTTATATCTCATGGTAAGAATATGGAAATCGTCGAACAAATAAAAACCTTGATTGAATTGGCCAACCTGGACTATGAGGTTGTGGTAGAAACAGAAACGTCAGCAATTCCTATTCCAGAAAAAGTATTTAGTGCAATGAGAAGATGTAATTCTGCCGTTATTTGTGTATCAGCTGATGAAAACGATAAAAAGGAAGATGGTTCTTTCGGTATAAATCAAAATGTTCTTATTGAAATAGGGTCTGCATTTGTACTCTATGATAAAAAAGTAATACTTGTTTGGGACAAACGTATCGCAATCCCCTCAAATTTACAAGGTTTATATAGGTGTGAGTATATAGGCGATGAATTATCATGGGGTACTGGAATTAAACTTATGAAAGCTTTAAATGGATTTAAGAAAAAATAACTTTCGTACTCGTTCAAAGTTTATTATTTATTAAAGCTTTTGACTTCTCACTTTATCTTGATTTGGAATACAGTCTTAAGTTACATATGCAACTCACTCTGTCTCCCGCCTTGCCCAAAAGGCAAATGTCGTTTATAATACTACCTATATTGCATCATACATATTTTATAATCGGACAGGTTTAATATGAAAATTGGAATACCGAAGGCTTTTTTTTATTTCCGTTACGGCGCGATGTGGGAGAGCTTCTTCGATGCGCTGGGCGTGGAAACCATCGTCAGCCCGGACACCAACAGGGAGATCGTCGAGCGCGGTTCCAACCTCGCCGTGGACGAGTCCTGCCTGTCCAGCAAGATATACTTGGGGCATGTGGCGTGGCTGATGGACAAATGCGACTATGTGCTTGTGCCGCGCATCGGTCATCAGGGCCGTGCGGGGACGATGTGTACGCGCTTTTACGCCGTTTATGACCTGATCAAAAACACCTTCCGCGACACCAACTTAAAACTGCTGCATTATAACATCGACACCAAGGACAAACAGCTCGAGCCGCTTGTGTTCGTGAAGCTGGGGCGCGCGCTGGGCAAACCGCGGGCGCATAGCCTGTACGCTTATTGGACGGCCAAGCAGTCTGAACGGGCGGAGCAACTGATCGCGATGAATGAACAGGAACGGCTGCTGAACTCGAGCGGCATCAAGGTGCTCGTCGTCGCCCACCCGTACAACATCTACGACAAATACATCGGTGAGCCGGTGCTGTCCGCGCTGAAAAGCATGGATGCGGTGCCGATTTTGGGCTGCGCTGCGGACCCCAAAAAAGCGGCGGTTGCGTCGCACCGTATGAGCGAGACGATGCCCTGGGTGACCAGCCGAGAGCTGGTGGGTGCCATCGCGATGTGGCGGGATCGCATCGACGGTATCATCATACTCA
>JAEWWC010000110.1 GCA_023396555.1 Bacillota bacterium | reverse complement strand
CCCTGCTTCGGCAGGGGTGAACAGGCGGACGGTCTGCAGATAGAACGGCGTCAGAAACACCATGATGTACATGGCCGTATAGTTCAAAACCGCGGCGGCGAGGCTGGCCGAAAACACGCGGCTTTTGAACAGCGACAGCGACAGTATGGGGTAGGGCGCGCGGCGCTGGTAGACAATGAACGCCATGCCCAACGCGACGCCCGCGCCCAGCAGCAGTGCGAACAACCACGGAGCCATGCCCGCGCCCAGCTGGTTGAGCGGCAGCAGCAACAGGAACAGCGCGGCGAATATCATCGCGCTGCCGGGTATGTCCATCGGTATGGCTGTTTGCTTTTGGTCCGCAGGGATGAATTTGAGCGCCATAATAACACCGACGATGCCGACGGGAATGTTGATGTAGAATATGCTCTGCCAGCCCAGCGCTCCGGTGAGCGCGCCGCCCAGCACCGGGCCGGTGGCCAGCGCGACAGCGACGGCCACGGAGTTGACGGAGAAAGCGCGCCCGCGCCGCTCCGGTGCAACGTTGGCGGTGATGATCGCGGAGTTGGTGGAAAACATCATGGCCGCGCCCAACGCCTGCACCACGCGCAGCGCGATCAGCATGCCGACGCTTCCCGACAGCCCGCACAGCGCAGAACCTACCGTGAACACCGCAAAGCCGGTGATATACACTTTTTTCTGGCCGTACAGGTCCGACAAGCGCCCGAAGAACAGCAGCACGCTGCTGACGACCAGCAGATAAGCCGTGATCACCCATTCCACCGTGGACAGCGGCACATCGAATTGCGACCGTATCACCGGCGCGGCGATGTTGACCACGCTGGCGTCCAGCGCCGACATGAACGTGCCCAGCGCCACACTCAGCAGCATCAGCGTCTGTTTTCTCTTCATGGATGTCCCCTCCTTGCCGTATGCTGACAAAGATACGCCTGCGCGCGGTTTTTGTCAACGAACGCAGTGCCCTATTCTCAGTATCTGCGGTGTGGGAAACGATATGCAGAACGGTGAGTTTGAGTTAATGCCATTACTTTACAAGACCCAAAAAGGTAAATTATAATAGAAGAAGCGATTCCTGTGTCATCGGGGTTAATTGCCGCATGGGCAAGGGGTACATATTGGGCTATACGAGAAGGCGTTTCCAACTGTGCTCCATTCTCCGTAGAAGGGACCGCTACGAAGGAATGCGTTTACGGACAAAGAGACGGTACGAAACGGTGTGTGGATCGATATCCAAGAAGAAGTTGCGTTTCGTTAAAAACCTGTATTACTAAGGAGATTATTATGATTGATAGAAGAGAGATAATAGAAATCAACCATGAGATTGATGAGGAATTAACCAGTATAAGTGACACGGATATCATGTTGAATTTTAGCAACGCATTGAATGCTTTGTATCCGCATCTTATCCCAGTAGTTGCTTTTAGTTATGATAGCTGGGATGAGATCGTAGAACATTTGTTTTTTTACATGGTGTATGAGACGTTCTCATATAAGTATGGGGTGAGTTTAAATTATGAGGATAGCCATACGTATAACTACACGCTCAATAATTATAGAAGGATTAATCATATTGAATGCAGGCCAAAACAAGTACCAATAAAAATTCTGATCAACGGCAATTGGAGAACCTTCGAGCAGGAAGATTTAATAAATAAATCAATGGTATTCAAGGCATTTGGCGACGGAAAGCATAGCCCATCAGGAGGGTTAAGTAAAAATGAAGCATCAAGGGTTAGATTTAATCTAGTGGAAGTTGATTTTGTTGAAGCGGAAACAGGACATCCCATAGGCGATTCTTTGGGCGATCAATGTCTTGTTAATAAAGAAGATATATATTTTGATTTCATCTGCGAGACTTATAATCAAGAATATAGAGAGAAAAGGATTATCGTACATAACTGGCTAAATAATGCCTAATGTGTTTTTCTTATAGAGCAGGGCATAAATCCATCAACCCAGTAGTAAATCAATAGTCGTCACAATTCGCAGAATTCCCATATCTTTTGCTTCTTTTCTTAAATAAAAAAAGCGGGGGATTGGGGGCAGAGTCCCCAAAACTCCCTGTATTATAACAAGCTGATATCAGAAGTTAAAGTTATCCGGGTCCGGCCCGAAGCGATGCCCCTTATCCAGCGCGTCGATGGAGGCCATGTCCGCAGCGTCCAGCTCGAAGCCGAACACGTCCGCGTTCTCGAGTATGCGCCGCTCGTGCACCGATTTGGGTATCGTCACGATGCCGTGCTGCAGATCCCACCGCAGCACCACCTGCGCGGGCGACTTACCGTGCTTTTTAGCAATGTCCGCCAGCACGGGGATATTCAGATGCCCCTGCATCAGCGGGCTCCATGCCTCCATCTGTATGCCGTGCTCCGCGCAGAACGCGCGCAGCTCCTTCTGGGCCAGCAGCGGGTGCAGCTCGACCTGATTGACCGCGGGCACGGTGGGGAATTTGTCCAGCACGTCCTGCAGATGATGTATCTGGAAGTTGCTCACACCGATGGCGCGGACGCGCCCTTCTTTATACAGCGTCTCAAAAGCGCGCCACGTTTTGAGATATTTGCCCTTCACCGGCCAATGGATGAGGTACAGGTCCACATAGTCCAGCCCTAGCTTTTTGAGGCTCTGCTCATGTGCGCGCAGAGTGGAATCGTAGCCGTGATGCGCGTTCCACAGCTTGGTGGTGACGAACAGCTCGTCGCGCGGTATGCCGCTGTGCTTGATCGCGTTGCCTACGCCCGCTTCGTTGCCGTAAGCCGCCGCCGTATCGATGCTGCGGTATCCGGCCTTCAGCGCAGCGCCCACCGACTCTTCCACCTCGCGGCCCTCGTCCACCTGCCAAACGCCCAGGCCCAGCCCCGGCATTTTCACGCCGTTGTTCAGCGTCACTGTATCCGTCAGTTTCGTTATCATAATGTTATCCTTTCGTGTTTGCTGATAATAGAATTCTGCCCGGAAGGCGGCTTTTCCTTCCGGGCAGCAATAAGCATTTTGGGAGAATCAGACGGTGACGGGCTCTTGCTGGTGCCGGAATGCCCGCACGATCAGCTGAATGCTGTCCACCACGTTGCCGAATATGCATAATCCCACCAGCACCTTGGGGACGATGCTCCACAGCTGCGCGGCCTGTGCGGACAGGCTCCACGGCGTGCCGATCTGCGTCATGAAATCCGCATTCCAGATGCCGGACGCCGGCCCGAACAGCCAGATGAACATGATCATCGCCATCACGTTGAGCACCACCAGAGCGACGGACAGGCTGACGGTGTACCGACCGACGATGAGACGCAACAACTCCTTCACGAGGCCGATGCAGATCATCACGTCGATGAGAGGGAGCAGCCGGTAGAACACGGTGAGGTCGAACACCGGAACAATGCGCACAGAGCCATCCATAGGCAGGTATGCGCTGAACAGCTGCGGGGATACGTTCAGTATCACCAGAAACAGAAACGTGAATACGATGCCCACGATGGGCTCGCTGCGCTTGATCTCGGCCTTCTTTTCGGGCACGGGGGGCAGGTCCGCCGGGTTCCAGTCCTTGCCCTTCCACGGAGCGTCCTTGGCGAAGCGCTCGATCAGCGCGAATATGACGGTAACCCATGCAAAAGCCTGTATGAGTGCGCTGAACACCGACGCGATAAATATCCCGAACGCCGTCCAGATGTTCGGCGGCGGCTCGGAGATAAACCCGATTGCCTGCGCCAGCGCCATGCCGAAGCCGGTGGCCGCCATCGCGATCTTGACCACAATCATGTAGATGTCGAAATACCCAGGCCCGATCAGCCAGCGTTTGGTACCGCTGTATTTGGCTGCCAACTCCGACGGGTGGCCCAGCTCGCGCAGTACCGCCGTTACGTCCTCCTTGGACGGCGCGCCCGTTCTGGCCGCCAGCATGTCGTCGATCAGCCCGCGCAGTTCCTGCTCGATATCCGCCCGCTGCGCCTGCGGCAGCCGCT
This sequence comes from Bacillota bacterium, assembly GCA_023396555.1. Classification (GTDB taxonomy): domain Bacteria; phylum Bacillota; class Clostridia; order Christensenellales; family SZUA-584; genus SZUA-584. The sequence goes on along the minus strand of JAEWWC010000110.1, from coordinate 5,609 downwards.
TTGTCACCTGATACACATACCGGTCTATCAGGTCCATTATCTGTTTTCCATCATAGCTCATTTTGATTCGTCCTCCTGAATCATGTTATTGATGGTGTTTTTCATATCCGCCCAGTCGCCGCAGAGCACCGCGTATATCTGCTGCCCGCCCTCGCTCAGCACGTAGTATTTGCGCGGCTTGGGGCCAGTGGTTTCCCACTCGCTCAAGAGCAGCCCCTGCTTCTCCAGCCGCCGCAGCAGCGGGTACAGCGTGCCCGGCTCCACCGACATGCCGCTTTGTTCCAGCCGCTCCACCAGCGCATAACCGTAACGCGGCTCTTTGAGCTGGCTTAAGACGCATAGCACGATCGCGCCGCGGCGAAGCTCCTGCTGCAGCCCACGCACCACGCTCTGCATATCTTCTGTCATGTCATCACCTCAATCGCATTATACTGTGCGAAACACACTAATGTCAATATAACAATAAAGAGAATTTATTAATATATGGCGGAGCACATAAACGAAAAAGAGGGCATGTATTGTGATGATTCTGCATAAACATGGTAACAGAAACTGCATATGAGGAGTGAAGTTATGGGATATCAGATCATGGTGGAGCCGGGCGTGCAGGTATATGTGGAGGATTTGAACCCGCAGGGCACGCGGACGATACTGTTTCTGCACGGGTGGCCGCTGAACCTGAACGCGTATGAGTATCAGCTGGAGCAACTGCCCAAGATGGGCTTTCGGTGCCTCGCAATGGATATGCGCGGCTTCGGACGTTCCGACAGGCCGTGGGGCGGTTACGACTATAACCGGCTGGCGGACGACGTGCGCGCGGTCATCGACGCGTTCAGCCTGGACAACATCACGCTGGCGGGACATTCGATGGGCGGCGCTATCGCACTGCACTACGTGGCGCGGCACAACGGGCACGGTGTGGGCCGGCTGGCGTTGTTCGCGGCGGCGGCACCCACCTTCGTAAAGCGTCCCGACTTCCCGTACGGTCAAACGCGCGACGAGGTATCCGGCCTGATCGAGATGGGGATGGGCAACCGGCCGTCACTGCTGCGCACGTTCGGCAGCATGTTCTTCTTCCAGTATGTGCGCTCGTCGCTGGAGGACTGGTTCTACGATTTGGGCCTGCAGGCGGCGGGGTGGTCCACCATGGCCTGTCTGGTGACATTGCGGGACAGCACGCTGTTCGGCGACCTCGGACGCATCCGCGTGCCCACGCTCATCATGCACGGCGTGCACGACCGCGTGTGTCCGTTCCAATTGGGCGAAGCGCAGCATCAGGGCATCCGCGGCTCCATGCTGGTGCCGTTCGAGCAGAGCGGCCACGGTCTGTTCTGGGAGCAGCGCGAGAAGTTTAACAGCGAACTGGCAGGCTTTGCGGGGTGAAATGAGATGCGGGAAAGGCAACCGCGGGAAGCGGGTGATCGCGAATCGCTCCCGCGGAGGATATGGCAGTTTGACGGAAGACCATAATAGATATTGTGATTTTTCAGAACTTTTTTAAGAGTACCAGGAACAAAATGAGTAGGGGGCCGGAATCATGTCTTGAGGTTACGCCCATGCTGGTCGTACAAGAAGAAACCGCGTAAAATCTTATGATTTTACGCGGTTTCTTTATTCTCTTTTTACTTCATAATTCAAGGCCTATGCCGGATTTTACAGCTGCTCCTCATGTTATTTTAAAGACATAATGTTCAAGATAGTCTCTTTCGCTGCTTTTATCAGTCCTGCAGCCTGCTCCGCAGTCAGTACTCCCTCGTCTCTTAAGCTATTAGCCTGGCCGATAAAGCCATTTAGTACTTCAACCGCTTCGGAAGACTTATCCGCTTTTGTATTCTCCAGCAATTTGAGTACCTGGTCCAGTTTTACCGTCAAACCATTTTTAATCCCTGCAACAATATCCAGGCCTGCTACGGAATTTTTGAGACCGGCAATCTGTTGAGTTACAGTAACAATGGTAAATGGCTTAATAGTCATACTTGTGCTGCCTTTAGTCAGCTTCAGTACGAATGTACCGTCCTCATAAGAAACCTTGAGGTCAACTCCAAGAGTTTTTAGCTGCTCAATATCAGCAAGCTTCAACTCGGCTTTGGCTGCCTTTTCCTCAGGGGTGTCAGAATCCAAGACCGGAACAGCAATGCTGTTTCCTATTATGCTTTCCGCCTGCTCCACAGCCTCCCGGTCCGGAACTTCCGCCCCGGTATAAGGATCCTGCCTGACAACGTCCACGGTAAACTGCGCCGAGATGGGTGTGCTGTCACTGGGATTATGTACGAATAGTTCAAACTTGGCGTTTTTATAGAAGTCCTCATTGAACGTATACGAACGCAAACTGGTCCAGGTTCCATTGCTTCTTCTATAAGACGCCGCAACAGTGTTACCTGTCTTTACCAGACGGACTGAATAGGTGTTACCGGTGCTCAAATAGTAGCTGCTGCTGGACGAAGCTGAACTCTGTACGCCGTTCACTCTTCCATATGAGCGAGATCCTGCGCCAGCTAAAGTGGTGTTCATTTTTTCCGCATTTGCGCTGCAATATTCCGCGGTTTCTTCCACTGTTCCTTTTCCGGGGTCGCGTATCGCAATTCCCGCGTTGGTAGCAACCGCGACGCTACCTTCGGCACCTCTGAGGTTCTGGCTCAACGTCATCGTCACCGTAGCTGTCCAATTCCCCTCGGTTGAATACGGTAATTGCAGTATATTGCTGCATTGCGGATATCTGAAGTTAGTGCTCTCATCCAGCTTACTCTGGATGGTCACGGTATCCCCTGAAGAAGAAATATCGGCTGTGGGATTCTCCGGATCCCTTGGAGTCACAACATTCCAGGTATCCGCCGAATAGGCCAGGGTTTCACTCGTGGAAAGCGAGATTCTATACGTCTTGACCACGCCGTCTTTATTAAACCGCACAACAGCTACACCAGTCGGCGTAGGCGGCTGAGAAATTGTAATTCTTACATTCTCATCGCTCGAGGACGCTGTTACGACAGGCGTAGTTGAGGAGGCCGGAAGCACATAACTTAACTCATAAATATCATAATCACAAATACCGTTGGCATTGGTTGACCTGACTGGCGTAGTCGGCAGAGTCAGCGGCACTCCGTCCACCGAAATACTTACTTTCGGCACTGCGGGAGCAACGATTTCCTTTGTGTCTGAGCTGAATCCAAGTCCGATCAAGTCGAAGAGGGCCCCCGTGCCCGCACCTTCAGCTACAAGGAAGATTGCATGCTTTTTGTCCGCATTGTCGATAAACTGTGAAACGTCAACCGCGAATTTTGTCGTTACTTGCTCAGAGTTCTCGGGAACGTTAATCTCACCGATCTTCGTACCATTCCACGTGTCGTTGTCCCAAGGACCGTCCATCCAAACGTTGATCTTAAAGGCGTTTGTTGTTTTTGGCGTAAGGAACAGGTTAAACTTTGTGTTATTTCCCGGTTTGGTTCCTTCAAAGGCTTTGAGGCCATATTGACCTGCTTGATCTGCTTTGACCCCTCCAAAACCGAAATACTTGTATCCTATTCTGTGACCGTTCGCCACGTTTGTAATAGGCATGTTGTTATCCCATATGTCCCATGAATCCTGCTGGGTGCCGGTGCTGGAAAGATAACACGCGTATCCCGCGGAGTAATACTTGTACGGATCCAAGCCGAATATCTCAAAGCCTTCCGAGGTCACTTCAGCTCCGGTATATTCTCTTCCCTGGCTATCCTTCGCGGTCCACGTATTATCGTCCGAATACGGATCAAATGCCCTGATAACGGCCTTTCCGCCGTTCGCCACTAATTCTTCATCCCATGCAATCTTGACCGGGGCCACCATTGGCTGGCGTGCGTATCCATAACCCCTGGGGGCTCTATGATAGAAGCAATACCACTTACCGTTGATTTCCAGAAGGCTTCCATGGGTATTATGCCCCGAGTAGCTTGTCTGTAAAGCGGTTCCGGTCTCGTTCAACACTGGCGCGCGTGAGTCGACAAGCACGCCGCCGCTTCTCCACGGCCCCAGCGGGGTGTCGCCGTAGCAGTACCGCAACGCAGAGTTGGTGCTGCCCAATCCATAGTCGGGACCCGAATATCCGCTGTAAAGCATTATATATTTATTTCCAACCTTGCGTATCGACGAAGCCTCAAAAAAGTTGAATGACCTGACATCCTCATCCGGATAGATATAGGGATATGTAGTTCCCGCCGGGTCGTTGATGTTACCGTAGCTGGAACTGCAGGGCATAAAATACTGTATAGCTTGGGTGCCGGGCCTGACCGAATACATCGTATTCTGATCCAACTCGCACGCCCATGACTTTTCACTGCTCCCCGCGTACCCCCAGTATCCATAAGCCCTGAAACCAATCTCATAATCAGGGTCATTTGGATCCGTTACGTATTCAACCCACACAGCAGGATCAAATCCCATGCAGCTGCCGGCCACGGTCCCCGTTCCGGCTGCGTTCATGTTGATGGGTGTAAAAGGTCCAACCGGACTGCTTCCTTTACATACCATCGCTATTCTGCCCGAACCACGGCTGTGCGGGTACAGATAGTATTCCTTTGTGTCATCTTTTCTTCTGACCTCCACGATGTCTGGCGCGTAAAAGACGTCCCACTGTCCGCTTATATTGTACTTGAAAACAGACCCCTCATCACGCCAGTTGGTCAAATCCTCCACCGGAGCTGACCACGCCCTTATGTCAGGTCCGCAATAACTGCTATATCTGACATCGTGTGAGCCGTAAATATAGGCGCGGTATTTCCCCGGATTATCGGGATCTTCAAAAACTTTCGGCTCTCCGTCCGGTAAATGCTCCCACAGCGACACATACGGATTTAGAGCCTTGACATTTGTAACGGGAAACGCGCTCATGAAGAGCGCCACTACTAGAAGTACCGATAGAATCCTAATTGTCTTTTTCATCACTAACCATCCTTTCTCTTTGGCGATTTTATGTGATCTTGACAGCTTCGAATTCAAGCTTGTGGCTTTTTCCGAAACTGTCTTGATTATCGACTCCGGGTTTGAGACCGGCTGCTTCTATGGCAGTTATGGTACCAAGACCCATCATATCGTTGTGTGCATATGCCAAGTCTATATTGCCTTTATCAGTCCTAATATTTGATTGAAAGTCCTAACATAGATTGAGAAAATATACAAATCAGACTGATTTGACGTAAAATGATTGCTCCGGATGTCAAGAATTGTTACTATTCGGAATTGGATTACCCTGGGCGACCTTCTAAATTAATCATATATTATAAAAAATAAATGACAATAGAATAAAATTTGGATGAGGTTTGATAATTTACTCTGTTTGGATGGGAATAACGCTGTAAATCATGGGAAAGATACTTTTTTACGGGAGAAATCAATTTTTTACTGTATAACCATTTCTAATCCACAAGAAAAGCTTCAACAAATTAATGTCAATACAATAATAGATCAGAACGCAAGGATCCCTTACAACATATACTCATCGACAGATAACAATTCTTGATTGTCCTCATCTCTTTCTCTTTGCGTCGTAAACAAATCATCCACTGTGGGCAGTTTCATATTGGTTCTTATATTACTCATATCATGGCTCCTTTATTTCTTTAACATAAAAAAGACACGGT
>JAEWWC010000083.1 GCA_023396555.1 Bacillota bacterium | reverse complement strand
GATAGCTATTTCTCACTCTCGCGGATGTCAAACAGTCGGCTTTCGGCCTGACGTCTCAGCAGCGGTGGAGCGGTGCGGTCGATTTTGATCTTGAAGAAAAAGTCCTTGGCCTGACGGCTGTTGCCCAGTTTGGCAGACAGCTCCGCAATAATGATGGACAACTGCTGTTCCTGCTCCATCGGTATTTCGAGATTCTGATATATATACATGTATGTGTCGAGCGCCTGCTGTGCGGTGCGTGTTTCCAGTTGGCTGTCCCCGCAGTCCTGATAGACGCGGGAAAGCTTAAGCTGCAGCTTGGCTGTAACCAGTTGATGCTTCGGAAAGAATTGTGGCGCGCACATCAGCGCGAGATAGTAACCGCCAAACACGGATTCCGTACTGACGTCGGCAGAAAAATTGATGCCGCAGCTTTGCTTGATTGCCTGAAGCTCGCCCTGAAAAGCAGGGCTGGGTTTTTTGGAAGTATTGAACATGTCGGACAAAGCGCTGTAAAAGCAGTGTGGGCAGGTGATCACATCATAATACAGCGGCTCGATACCTTTGTAGCGCGGGCGCATGTCGTTATCGGTGCTTTCCACAATCAGCTTGGACGAGCGTACGTAAAAACAGCTGAAGCTTTGTTCGCATACAGGGCATTTGATGGTGCGCTCCAACAAATGTTCCCGGTCGGAATTATCGATCGGCAGCGTGTATTGGCCGTGCTCCGGCGGGAACAGCGTAAAATCTGAGGATCGGGCCAATATATCTTCGTCGGCGGGAACCTCAGCCGAAGCGTCTTTATATCCGCCTGCCAGCCGTTCGCATAAGGCTTTACAAATTTCGAACGCAATGGCGGGTTCGTCGCAAAAAAAGTCGTTTACTGTTTCACGGCTGACCGGAATCGCTATGATATCGGACAGTGCGATAAGGGAACTAGTTTGTTCTGTTCCCAGAAACAGTGAGGCTTCGCCGAAGAAATCTCCGGGGCCCAGCCTGCCGGCCAGATGATGTCCGCCCGGACGGCTGGCGATGATACCGGCTTCTCCCTGCAGTATAATAAGCATCTGGGGATAAAGGCTGTCGTTCAGCACGGTGCCCTGTGAATATTTCATCGCGCGCGATACGTTGTTCAAAACTTGAAGATTCAGCAAAACGAGGTTCCTCCTGTGCGGGATCATCCGCATGATACGACAGACCCACTTCCATCCATCTTTTAATTCGGATCTTTCTATCCAAACTTTAACCTGATTAATGATCCGATGTGTTTGAATTCGGCCCGCAGTGTGATAAAATATATGAAATTCCGGCAAGCTATCAGGAGAGGAAGCATTGAAGCTGACAAAAACGTTATTGATTATTATAACGATGTTGCTGGCGCTGGGCGGGTGCGCTTTCAATGGGGCTGGCGACATGCCTTCGGAGCCTTCGGTGCAGACACCGCAGCCCACACCGCTGCCCACACCGAAGGCTGTACCGGAGCGATCGCCTGAACCGACACCAACTGCTGCGACTGCTCCGGTCGAAACGACAAGGCCTGATGTAGAGCCGACTTCGGAGCCCACGCCCGAACCGACGCCAAAACCGACTCCGGAACCCACAAAAGCGGATGACGGGCGCGTCGAGGTGGCTGAGGGGTTTTATTATGTGAAGCTGAATGACGAGATTAAGCATAGAATCACCGGTATCAGCTATCCGGAGGACGATGACGATATTGCAATCAGCTATAGCGATCTGCGCTATGTCCGAATAAAGTACTGTGACTTTAAGGGCGACGTACACAACGGTGAGCTGATTGTCAACAAGAAGCTGGCAGACGATGTGCTGGAGATATTCCATGAACTGTACAAGGCCGAATATCCGCTGGCCTCAGTACGGCTGGTGGACGACTACGGTCAGCCGGGGGACGACACGCTGTCGATGGAGGACAACAACACATCCGCGTTTTGTTACCGTCGCGTGACAGGATCCAAAACGCTGTCCCGCCACAGCCTTGGGGCGGCGATAGACATCAACCCGCTGATGAACCCGTATATCGACGGAGACCGCGTGGCTCCCGAAAACGGCACCAAATATGTGGACAGGTCTTTGGGATTGCCCGGTATAATTGACCACGACGACCTATGCTATAAGGTGTTCAAAAAGCATGGATGGTCGTGGGGGGGCGACTGGAAAGGTGACAAGGACTATCAGCATTTCTCTAAGGATATTGACTGAGACGGTAGAATCTGTGCCGTTCTTGAAAAAACATGACATAAGTGATACAATCTAGCGGTTATGCCAATACGGCATCATAGCAATGTATAAGAGGACGATGGATGGAAAAGTATAACGGACGGAACGAAAAAATACAGGTCAACAGCTTTTATCAGGGGGAAAGGCCGGCGGGAAAGCGCAGACGTGTGTTCAAAGCACTGGTCATCGTATTTTGTTCACTGGTGCTGCTGCTGATTGGCAGCCTTGTCGGGCTGTATCTGGATGTTTCAAGGATATGGGGAGATCTTGGATTTGATGAGATGACCGTGGTGGACGAACCGGAGCAGGACGAGGTGGCTCAAAATCTGCCGGAGGTCACTTTCGAGCAGGTGGCGGTACCCACGATGGAAAAAACGTCTGAGGTGATCGACGTATTGCTGGTGGGCGTGGATAACCGGGACCGTTCACAGTTTACAGGGCGTTCGGACGTGACGATGTTTCTGCGCATCGATACGGGTAAAAAAACGATCAAGCTCGTATCGATTATGCGCGATACGCTGGTGGCCATTGACGGGCATGACAAGAACAAGTTCAATACAGCGTTTCACTTTGGCAGCGTGGATCTGACTTATAAGACATTACAGGAGAATTTCGGGCTGACACCGGATTATTATATGGTCGTCAACTTCTTCGGCATGGAGGATATCATTGACGCGTTTGGCGGCGTGGATGTCACTGTGGAGAAAAAAGAGATCAGATATTTGAGGAGTGCCATAGAAGAAGTTAATAATCTTGACCGGGAAAACAAGGTGGAGTACATCAGAGACGCGGGCGAACAGCATTTAAACGGACGTCAGGCTGTGGCTTACATGCGAATACGTAAGATGGACGGGGATGCGCAGCGTGTTGAACGACAGCATAAAGTGCTGGAGGCGCTGTTCAGCAAGGCGATGAACTTTAGCGCAGGTCAGATTCCCGATATGCTGGGTGCGGTAGTGGAATATGTGCGTACAGATATTCCGCTGAGTCGCATGATCGAAATCGCGACGGCGGTGAGGGGAATGGAGGGCAGCCAACTGCAGACGTTCCGCTATCCCGAAGAGTTTGTGAACGGCAGCTATGAAGGGATGTCGGTGGTCAAGCCCAACGATACGGAGCATGAACTGGCTAAGCTTAAGACTTTCCTTGAAAAATAAACCCCAATAATGATGAGCCGGGATGACCGGCTCTTTTTTATGTATTAAAAGTTTAAATGTGGTAGCTTCCGGACGAAAAAAGGCTCCGCTTGTGAGCGGAGCCTAAAACAGACCACAGAGTAGTTTTCAGGTGTGTTTTTCCCTGAGGTTGCCTTCCGCCCGGCGGATTTCCTGCAAAGACTGCGTGTAGGGCTTGTTGTAAGTCGCGCAGCCCACGTTCTTCTGACGAATGAGGAACTCGATGCAGTTGTCGCAGGCGGTGCACCATTTGATTTCAGCCTCGCGGCCTTCGAGATACTTCTTGGGCAGCAGCGGGTCGGCCAAGGATTGGCGACCGAGAGCGATCATATCGGTCACACCGTCACGGATGTTCTTGTTGCCCCAGAAGAAGGTGGTGTTCTCTTCCTTGTTGCGTGCCTGCAGCTTGTTATTGCCCTTGTTGAAAACGGAATATGCCGAGCCGATGAGCACTGCGTTTTTCAGCGCGTCCTTACCGGCCTTCTGGAAGGTGTGGTGCAGGTAGACCTGGTCGGGTATTGACTTATCCGGTTGGGACAGCGCGAGCGTGATGGAGGGGCTGCCTGCCGACTGTATGATGAAGCTGGCTCCGCGCTCCTCCAGCCCCTTGATCAGGTCGATGGGTTCGGTCAGGTCGATGATGGCGGTGTCCGGACCGGCGCTGCCCTGTCCGCCCGGGAAGCCTTCCCAGAACGAGACCTTGGAGCCGATGAGGAAGTTCTTGTCGTTCACGGCGGCGGTGACCTTCTCGATCAGGTCGAACGCGAACTGACGCCGTTTTTCCCACGGACCGCCGTATTTCCAGTTGCGGTCGTTGTAGGGGCGCAGTATCTGTGAGCCGAGGTAGCCGTGGCAGAGCTTTAAGTCCACACCGTCCGCGCCCGCGTCGTGTGCGATCTTGGCGCTCAGCACAAATTTGTCGATGATCTTATCCACATCGTCTTCGCTGAGGACGTCGCCGCCAAAGCCGGCCAGCGGCTTGATGCAGACACGGCGTGAAAATGCCGTGTGACTGAGTTCGCCTGAGTGCGTGAGCTGGAAGATGAACAGCGGCTTGGGATTCACTTCACGCATTTTGGCAACGAACTGCTCGAGCGGCTTTTGGTTGTGCGGCATGATGGAGAGCTGAAATTCACGGGAACGGTTCTCGTAGCCCACAGTGATGGCTTCCAGCACGATGACGCCGGCGTTGCCTTCGAACAGGTTGGTGTATCTTTCGTATGTGGGGGCGGTGGGGTTACCCTGCGGGTCCGAATCGCAGCATTCCATGGCGTTAATCACGAAACGGTTGGGGGCTGTTTTGGCGCCGATTTGTATCGGTTGGGCCAATGGTTCATCGGTTCTCATAGCACGACCTCCATACAGTTATTGATAATACCAGTATAGAGGCGGTGACAGAACGCTACAATCCCAAGCTTATACGAGTAAATACTAGTAGAAAACTAGTATTAGTCAAGGGCGATATGGGAGCGTATCAGGAACGCGCGCAGGTTGTCCTGCCCCGGTTCCAGCCGCAGCTTGGCGCGTATGTTGGCGCGGTGAAAATCCACCGTTTTTTTGGACAGGCACAGCGCGTCCGCGATCTCCTTGGACGTGCTGCCGGCGCGTATCATCGCCATGATCTCGATCTCGCGCGAGGTGAAGTCTACCAGTCCCGAGGGGTCGGAGAGGTATGGCGTCACGATATTTTCGAACAGGCTGTCCAGAAACGAGATCATGTCGGATTCGGCAGGCCGTTCCGCGAAGGATTCGCGCATCTGCTTTAGCACCGGCTTGATGTACTTGCGGATGTTACCCTTGATGGTGTCCTCGATCTCGCGTTTTTCCAGCTCCTTTTGCTCGATGTACGTTTTGAGCAGCTCGTTCTGGGATTTGACGTGGCTCATGTCCTTCTCGATGGTGTGTATCTTGGAATACAGGTCCACCTCACAGGTGATATCCTTAACGTATTCAACGATGCCTGCGATGGTATCCCCGTCCAGTATGGGGAAACCTTGCAACTCGTGCCAGCCGGAGGCGTGGCTGTCCTTCATGTAATAGGAAACGATGTCGCGATGCGCCTTCTGTGTTTCAATGGCCTGCACGATGGGGCAGCCGATGCAGGGCTCGCTCCTGTCGTGATACGCGGCGTAGCACTTTTCGCCGATGAGGCGAGGCTTGTGGGCGTACCATTTCTGCATCGAAAAGTTGACGCGCATGATCGTCAGATCGGTATCCAGTATGCTGATGCCGTCCTCGATGGAGTTGAACAGATTGCTTTCATGGCTGAACGCCGCGTCGATATCCTCTTTGCTGAAAAACTTGTTGGGATTGAAAATTCGGGTGTTATGCTCCCGGTACATATCGATGGCCTTGCCGCATTCCATGCACTTAAGACCTCCGGTGATTTATACGAATAATTATAGCAAATAAAAAAGCCGCGCGCCAGTATATTTGCGGCGCGCGGCAACGAAGCGGTATTAAACGGGTTGGTATGGGCGGGCGTACAAGTCTTTTTTATTCAGTTTGTTTTTTCGCGACATGCTATACCAGCCGCGGTTGCCCATGAAGAAGTAGAGACGCCGCGGGAAGTTTAGCGATATGGATACGTTTTCCGGTGGGATGGGCATGGGGACCAGCGTGTCCTGCGCCATCTGAGACAACGCGTTATCCAGCAGTGCCACGGCCTTCTTCATGAACGGTGCATCCTTTGCCTCGGTGATCATGCCACCCGCACCGCTGCTGATGCCGAAGCGGAACGATGCGCCGATATGGTCGGCGAAACTTCTGACGACACGAATCGCTTCCTCGTTAATGTCCGGCTCCGGGAAGCCGCAGTTGACGATGGCATAGACGTGCTGTCTGTGGGATAGGCCGCCTTCGCGGGAGACATGTGCCGCGTAGTCCTCCATGAATCGCATCAGTTTGGAGGGGACGCAGAAGTAGTACAGCGGGAATATGAACAGCAGCGCGTCCGCTTCGCGCATGGCGGCGAAATCTGCCTCGCGGGCGCTGTCGCTTATGGCTGAACCGGCGCGGATGATGCCGGCCTCAATGCCGGCCGTACCAAACAGGTTGTGTGCCTGAACGGCCAGCGCACCGGACGCCGACTGGGCTGCGGCCTTGGGGCTGCCGTTGATAACGATGACTTTTTTGGTATCTACGCTCATAATAACCCCTCACATTTCCTCAGTGATATGTTTTTCAGCTGATCCTCTAGACTGGTTTCCGGACTGTATACCAATGCCTCGGCACCGCGCCGATGCTTTTTGGTGATGTCGATAAACAGCCTTTCGTCCTCCGCGGAGACGCTGTTGCCGAAACCCAACATCACGTACTGCGGGTAACTGTCGTAGCGGGCCGGATGCATCGTGGACCCGTCCGGACGGGTGATGAAGAAGGGCAGTATATTGGGCAATCCGCGGTCCACCACCGTTTTGATGTTGGCGCTGAACTGGCCGAACACCACGGGCGTCAGAAAAACCGCCACGTCGCTGCCCATAACGGCGCGGTTAATGGCGTCGATGCCATCCCTGATAACGCATTGGCCGGGCGTTTTGATCCAGCACCCGAAGCAGCCGGTGCAGCAGGCGAGGTCGTCCCGACCGACGCTGAACTCTTCGACTTCATAATCCTTCAGGCAGGACAGGAGTTCGCTGCGCAGCCTTTCTTCCGGCTGCCTCTCGCTGTCCGTAATGATAACGGCTTTCATATAATTCCTCCTAAAATGTTTACGATGTAAACATATCACACGATGTTTACTCTGTCAACATGTTGTGGTATAATTTTTTTATCTGATACGCAAAGAGGAAATTAAATGAGCAATACAACCAGGCAGAACTATCATCACGGGGATCTGAAGTCCGATTTGATAAGCAAAGGGCTGACGCTGCTGAGCCAGGAAGGCTACGAAGCGTTCTCGCTGCGCAAGGTGGCCGCCGCCTGCGGTGTGAGCCAGACGGCCCCCTATCGCCATTTCAAGGACAAGGACGAGCTGGTGAGGGCGATATTGGATCAGGCGATGTCCGCTTTTAATGAGAGCCTGGAGGCGGCAGTGTGTCAGTACCCTGATGACCCGCGGAGCCAGCTCAAGGAGATGGGCATGGCGTATATCCGGTTTTTCGCGGACAACCCCGAATACATGCGTCTGCTGTTTTTAAGCGATATGAAGCTGACAGGCACTGAAGCACTTCCCTGCGGAGAAGATGCACATATGCAGCCGGGGCACGCGTTTGCGACGCTGTTTGGCGCGGTGCACCGTTACTGCGCGGCTTACCCGGACAGGGGATGGGATGAGCAGCAGTTGACGCTTTTTTGCTGGGGGCTTGTTCATGGCATCAGCGTGCTGCTGGCGCGGGACGAGTTGCCGTGCATCGGCGGGTATGAACCGATGGTACGCAGCATCATCTGGAACGAGCATTTTCTGTAATGGAATACCAGCGTTGCCGGTTTGTATGGTATGATGTAGACAGAAAGCCCGGTCAAACGGGATAGGGAAAGGAAGGTTGTACAGATGACATATGTGGAAAGCCTTTTTGGTTTAAGCGGTAAGGTAGCGCTGGTGACGGGAGCCAGCCGGGGCATCGGTCAGCATGTGGCAGTGGGGCTGGCGAAGGCCGGCGCGGCGGTGGCGTTGCTGTCGCGCACCAGCGCGGCGGAGACAGCGGCGATGATCGGGGAGGCAGGCGGCCGCGCGCTCTGTGTTCCGGCGGACGTGACTAAGGAGGCCGAGGTGGACGCGGCGCTGGAACGGGTGCTGGAGCATTTCGACTCTGTAGATATCGTGTTCAATAACGCGGGCATCTGCATCCATAAAGGCACGCTGGAGGCCACAATCGAGGAGTTCCGCGAGGTGATCGATGTGAACCTGACGGGTGAGTATATCGTGGCGCGAGCCGCGGGGCGCATCATGATGGAGCGCGGCATAAAGGGCAGCATCATCAACATGTCGTCCATGTGCGCCGGTGTTGTGGTGATGCCGCAGTGGCAGTGTTCGTATAATGCGTCCAAGGCAGCCGTCGTGCAGATGACGCGTTCATTGGCGCTGGAGTGGGCGCCGTATGGTATCCGCGTGAACAGCATAAGCCCCGGGTATATTGCGACGCCGATGGCGACAGATTCACCGCAGGATATGGTTGAGTCGTGGCTGCCGCTTATACCCCTGCGCCGTATGGCAGGCGCGGAGGAGCTGATGCCCGCTGTGCTGTATCTGTCCAGCGGGGCGGCCAGCTATACCACCGGCAGCGATGTGTTGGTGGACGGGGGGTACTGTTGCCCATAAACATACGGAGAAAAGCGAAGAGGGCATCGGATGCGATGTTCTTTTTTGTAGGATCTTCGGTCGGAGAGAGGCGATTGGCGAGCGCAGAGCTGAAATTGACTATGGTGCTGCCTCTTGTACGCAAAGACCCGCATCACTGGCACAAGCGGAGCCGATACGGGCCGGCGGACGTGAGCCGTAACCGTTTACTGCGTTATCTGGTCTTCCAGCCCGCAGACTTCCACCAGCTTTTCGAATATCCCGGTGTTGTCGTATGAGCCCCCGAACATCTCCGCGCCCGCGCCGTATGCGTAGACGGGGATGGGCAGCGCAGTGTGATAGAATGTGGTCCAACTGACCCCTGCCTTGTTGTTCAATATGCGCGTGAGTTCCGTCGTGAGCGGATCGTATCCGCCGTAGAGCAGCTCCATCTGATCGGAATCGGTGCGGCTGCCTGCGGATTTAACGGATTCCGCGAAGGCGCTTTTTAGCAGGCCATATTCGTAGTCGCTCAGCACCAGGGTTTTGCTGGCCGCCTTGTCGGCGCTGCTTTGGGTATAGAGCCCGAAATCTTCGCCCATAACGGGCAGTACGCCGGATAGCTCGAGGTCCGGGTCTTCGGCGATCATGTCGGCGAGCAAGTCCTTGAACAGCGAATAGGAGATGTTCTGGCTATCCAGCAGATCCAAATTGGTGCTGTATTGGGTGGCGGTGTAGCCGAGCGACATGCCGCCCGTCTCGTGGTCCGCCGTGACGAGTATCAGCGTTTCATCCGGATGAAGGGCGGCGAAGTCCACCGCCTGCTGTATTGCATCCTCGAAGTCCAGCATTTCCTGCACCACCGAGGCGGCATCATTGGCGTGGCACGCCCAGTCGATCTTGCCCGATTCGCACATCATAAAGAAGCCGTTGTCGTTGTCCAGCACCTCAATGCCTTTGCCGACAAAGTCGGCCAGCGTCAGGTCGTCCTCTTTTGCGTCGATGACGAAAGGGATTGCGCCCAGATTGGCAAGGGTGGGGGATATGGCGTATACCTTGCCGGAGTCGCTGTTTAGTGACTCTATTTCCTCTTTAGTGTTCGCTATCGTATAGCCCTGTTGCTCGAACACGCTGTATTCCTTGGCGATATTGTCGTCCTCCAACTTCGTATAGATACCGCCGCCCGCGAAATAGTCATAGCTGCTCTGAGCCATTTGTTGTGTGATTGTCTCATAGTCTGAGCGGGCGTCGCTATGCGCGTAGAAGGCGGCAGGCGTGGCGTTGTTGAGTGTGACCGAAGTCACAATGCCGATTTTTTTACCGGCCGCTTGGAGCAGTTCCGCAATACTGGGGACGCTGGCGCCATCCGCCGTCTGTCCGAGTACGCCGTTTTCTGTTTTAACGCCGCAGGCGATGGAGGTGCCGGCGGAGGCGGAGTCCGGAATGATGGAGTCGACATTATAGTTGGTGACGGTACCGGTAACCGGAAACTGCATGAAGTTTAGAGGGGAGGCGGCGATATTGCCCTTGTCGCTGCCCTTATAATACTGGGCCGCCTGTATCTGCGCGAAGGACATGCCGTCGCCAATGAACAGAAAAATGTATTTGGGCGGGGAGTACGAAGCCGAATCATCCGGTGGCTCAGCGGGCGCTGATGTCGGGGCAGGTGCGGCGGTTTGGACCAGAACTGCCGTGGGAGCAGGAGTGGGCACCGTGCTATCGGGCGGCGTCTGGTTGCAGCCCGCCAGCAGGGAGATGATGAGCACAAGGGCGGCCGCACAAACGATGATCCTTCTCGACATGCCAAAAACCCCTTTCGCGAAAAACGGCTTATGACACTATATTAGACTTTTTCTGCGGATACATCAACCTTAAAATACCAGCTGTACCAGCAGCATATAGATGACGGTGCCCGCGGCGATGGAGAGCAGCATGTTTTTGCGCCAGACGTGCAGCAGCACGATGCAGATGATCGCGATGGCTTCAGGTATGCCATATGGCCATGAGAGCACCGCGGTATCTTTGATGCTATAGACCACCAGCAGACCGATGACGGCGAAAGGCAGCACATCGCCTAAATATTGTACGTATTTGGGCGTGGGTTTGCCGGCGGGGAATATAATGAAGGGCAGGAAGCGCGTTGCCATGGTGCCCAGCACCACAACAGCGATGATGACGGCGGACTGCCAGACGGTGATGGTCATGTGGCGTCCTCCTTCCTGCTCAGTGGTTTACGCAGCAATGTGAGCACGATGAGTATCAGCGCCATCGCGGGTAGTATGAACTGAGTCGCGCCGAACACGACGAGGCAAGCCACCGACGCAGCAAGGCCGATGAGTGCGGGCGCATGACGCTTGCTTTTCAGCCACTGGTCCAGGAATATCACGACGAACAGCGCGACCAGCACGAATTCGATGCCCTCCGTGCTGAAGGAGATGAGGCCGCCCAGCAGTCCGCCCACGGTGGCGCCCAAAAACCAGTAAACGTGATTCAGCAGCGTGACGAAGAACATGAACCAGCCGCGGTCCACGCCTTCGGACGGCTGCGCGGTGCAGTTGATGGAGAACGACTCGTCGCACATGCCGTATATCAGGTAGAACTTCTTTTTACCGGTATTGCGAAACTTGTCGATCATCGAGACGCCGTAGAACAGGTGCCGCGCATTGACCATCAGCGCGAGCACGAACGCGTTCAGCGGGTCGAAGCCGGTCAGCATCAGGCTGGCGGCGACGAATTCCATCGAGCCCGCAAATATCGTGAGGCTCATCACCATGGGGTACACGAATGAAAAGCCCATGCTGTTCATGTATATGCCGTACGCCAGTCCGAGGAACGAGAAGCCAGCGCATATGGGCAGCGTGTAAGGCAGCGCCGCCTTAAACGCGCGTGATTTAATGTGCATGTGTCATCCATCCAATGTGCTTCAGAATGGTTACTATCATGCCGCAAGAGGGCGGAAATGTCAAGAAAGAGGGGATGCGGCGACAACATTTTGCGGGCCGGTGCATGCAAAGGCACAGTA
>JAEWWC010000052.1 GCA_023396555.1 Bacillota bacterium | reverse complement strand
TCCGCGATGTTGCAGCGGTACGATATGTCCTTTGGCGTCAGCTGATAGCTCGCCGGAATGCAGACGGCCCCCAGCTTCATCAGCGCCGTGATGCATATCCACGCCTCGGGGCGCTGCTTCAGTATCAACATCACCACATCGCCCTTGCCGACGCCGTAAGACGCGATCAGGTTCGCGGCCTTGTCGGACAGCCGTTTCATGTCCGCAAACGAATAGCGCTTCATGTTGCCGTCGTCGTTGGTCCACACCAGCGCCAGCTTGTCCGGCTCCAGTCGGGCCCACTCGTCCACCACGTCGTGGGCGAAGTTGAACCGTTCGGGCGCGGCGCAGCGGTAGTTCTGTTTCAGGTCTTCATAGGATTCAAACTCGATACGCGGGCAAAACCGCTTCAGCAATTCGCTCATGCTGTCCCCCTATTTCTCGTTGATCACGGTCAGGAACTTGGCCGTTTCGCCCAAGGCGCTCTGCGCGTGCGGCAGCCGCGGATCGAAATAGATGCAGTCCCCTGCGGACAGCTCGTAGTTGTTCTTGCCCAGCGTGATGCGCAGGCGTCCTTCCAGTACATAGTTGAACTCCTGCCCGCCGTGCATCACCCGTAAGGGCGGCGCGTCATCCGGCTCGATGGTCACCAACAGCGGCTCCATCTCGCGGCCTATGAAGTTGTAAGCGATGCTGGAATATCTGTATCCGGGATAGCGCTCGATGTCCACACCGTGGCCCTTGCGGACGATGGTATGCGTGTTCATGCGCGGGGCCTCCCCCGTCAGCAGCACCGTCGGGTCCACACTGAGGGCTCCTGCAACGGCATAAAGCACGCCGATCGGAATGTCCAGCCCACCCGCCTCATACTGCAGGTACGTATCTTGTCCGATGCCGACGCTTTGAGCCATCTCCTGCGTGCTGATGCCGAGTATCTCCCGCAGCTCCCGTATGCGGCTGGGTATCTGGAGCAGATTATCGTCCATATGAGCGCCTCCCCATTGAAATGCTCTTTAATGTGTTAGCAAGGTGATTCCTGATGTATTATAGCCGCTGCCGGATTGGAAAGCAATGGCGGAATGCCCTTATTTCCGTTCCGCTTTCTGTTTGCGCAGCAGGCCGTTTCCTCTTGCTATCAGGCATGTTATAGTATAAAGAAGCACATCTTCCCAAAGGAGGAGCTGTAATATGATATACCCCGATCCAACCTCCGCCGTAGGGAAGCCGTTGTGAACTGGGTTGCCGGCGCGGCAGCCAAGTCCACAAGTATACGATAAAGATATACGGTCAGCTTCAAAGCTCACAGATACTATGGCCTCATCGGCGTGGGCGCCACGGTGCTTGGCCTTGCGGCGCTGCTGCTCATCCCGGACTTCATCGCCGCCTGCGTCCTCGGGGGTATATTCGGTATCCTCGGCGTGCTGATCATGCTGTACGGCTTCGTCATGAAGCTGTCGCTCAGCCCCGAAAAAATTACCTACCGCGGACCGTTCGGCCGGAAGAAACAGTTGCTCTGGGCGCACATAACGGGCTTTGGTATTGCGTCACAATACGGCGATATACTTGTATCCGGCCCAGCCGGGAACATCCGCATCTTCGGTTATCTCGACGGTTACGCCGTCATCAAGATGCTGCTTCGCAGCCGCTTTCCATTTGAAGCCGCCACCGTCCACAGCGAAACGGATGCCCATGGCGATGTGTTCCATCCGCGAAGAGGCCTTGCCGTTACATTCCTGTGTCTGGCGCTGCTGCTGCTGGCCGAGCTGGTTGGCAGTGTTATGGGGATTCTTCCAAGCTCCCCGTTTCGGATAGCGTTTATCTCCGTAACCGCACTTGCCGGGTTGATAGTCGCGCTGGACTTCCTCTGTACCCAGCTGTATGTCGACGACTCGGGGCTCTCATACCGCCGCCTTTACAGCCAGAAGTCCATGCGTTGGGCGGAAATTGAATCCGTCGATCTGAGCATGGACCCCAACAGCAGGGAAACCATTTGCCTCCATACCGCTGGTACGTCTATCAAAATCAACGCCAACTGGAAAGACTATAGACGCATCCGCGATATGGTGCTGGAGCGCAGCCCGGATGCCGCGCTGCCCGGATGGATCAACATGTAGACATTAATGGATGCAAGGAGATTTGTTGATAATGGAAATTAGTTTGGGCATGTTCCTTGGAAACTGGATTCCTGCCAAAATATCCAAAGCCGCCGCCAATGCAGGCGTTTGCTCAGTCAAGGACGGGGTATATTCTTTCCGCGTCCACAAATCCGTTGGTTTCATCGGCGCGGCACTGCTGCTAATCGCCGCCTGCGCAGCGTTCATGCCCTATTGGATCATTCAGGTCATTTGGCTCGCCGTGTTTCTGCCAATCGCCCTGCCGGTAATGCTGTTCGCACTCGTCCCAAAAATCAGCATCGATGAAGAGAAGATAGTATATCGCAACAGGGTCGGCATCAGAACTCAGATACTCTGGCGGGACGTCAGGTGCGCTTATACTACAACGATTCATGGGAGCTTTATGGTCCGCAGCCAAACCCGGCGGATACTGGTGACCTCGTATATTTGCTGCCATCCTCAGCTCAGGAGTTTAAGCGAACGTTACTGCCCCGGTGCCTTTTCCGTTGAGTCGGTAATGTCAGTCGGTTGCATACCGGAGATATACTCATCTGATGGTGCTCTTTACTTCTCGCAGCAACGTTTTTTACTTCGTGCCCCAGTCTTACTCCTGCTCCTTACTCTTTGCAGCATAATTCCTTTGTTTATCTTCACGCCGGGCTTCGAACATGGCGATATCTACATGATTCTTCTCATTATGCTCCTGCCAATAATTATTCTTTTGATGCTTTTTATTGTCCCACGGGTGCGTCTGGATGACAAATCAATATGCTATCGGAACGCTATTGGAATCAGCCGCTGTATAGAATGGCGGGAAGTGAAGTCCGTTGAGACTGTCAGCGCAACTAACACCCAATATATTAAGGTATCAGACAGTCGGAAATACATCACGGTAAGCAGGGCATTTTGCCGTTATGATGCAATAAAAGAACTAATAATGAACAGGGTACCGACAACAGCAAGACGAATACGAAAGGAATAACAATAAAAAAGCCGGGGGAAGTTTCCTCCTCCCGGCAAATTTAGGGGGTATTCGTACGCTCTGATGCCTATGCCTGCTCGGCTTCGGATAGCTGCACCGTCATTTGAGATTCGCTGCCGTCCCGCAGCACGGTCAGCGTCACGCTGTCACCCGGCAGGTGCTTGTATATCTGCTCCTTGAACTCCAGTATCGTATTTATCTCCATGCCGTCCACCGCGGTAATCACATCTCCCTGCCGCAAACCCTTGGCGTACGCATCTGAATCAGAGTTCACTTCATACACATATAGTCCTTTGTCCAGCTTGATTTGTTCGTTATCGTTGTAGTAGCTCAGTAGCTCCTTGTCGATCAGCGACAGCCCGATCTGCGACTGCTTAAACTCGCCGTTTTTGATGATCTGTTCCAGTATCGGCTTGGCCGCGTTGATGGGTATCGCGAAGCCGATGCCCTCGCCGTTCGACAGCTTGTAGCTGTTGATGCCCACCACCTCGCCGCTGGTGTTCAGCAGCGCGCCGCCGCTGTTGCCCGCGTTGATGGCCGCGTCCGTCTGTATCAGGTCTTCCGCGATCTGCGTATCGCTCAAGGGTACGCTTCTGTCCAGCGCGGACACGATGCCGCTGGTCACCGTCTGCTCCAGCCCCAACGGGTTGCCGATGGCGATGGTCACCGCTCCCACCTTCACGCTGTTCGAATCGCCCAGCGTTGCTGCGGTCAGTCCCGCCGCGTCGATCTTGATCACAGCGAGGTCCATTGTCTCATCCTCAAACAGCACCGTGGCTTCATATTGGGTGCCGTCCGACAGCGTGACGGTGATGGTGGAATCCACCTGCTGGGGCTGCATGAACTGCCCGAACGGCTGGAACATCAGCGACGCGTCCTCCTGCGCGATCACGTGCTGGTTGGTGAGTATCAGCCCGTCCGCGCTCACGATCACGCCGGTGCCGGTGCCGATACCTGTCGCGATGCCCACCACGCTGGGCGACGCCTTGTCCACCACCTGTTGGATGGCATCCGAGTAGTCCGTGGTCACCTGATTGAATACCGCGCCGTTCACCGAACCGTCGTCCGTTGAGTTCAGCTGCGTGGTGCTCTGCGCCGACAGCGCGCTTTGCACCGCCTCGTCTATGTAGGCCTGCTGCGACAGCCGGTTTCCGGGCAGCCCGCCCAGCACCAGACCCACCACCAGACCACCGACCACCGCGCTGGAAATTGACGCGATCACGATGCCCCACACGCCGCTGCGTTTCTTTTTGGGCGGCTGTGGCGGCTGCGCGGAATACTGCGTCCTGTAGTCATTGTACGGGGAGTATCCGTTATAGCCGTTGAAGCCGTTATAACCGTTATAGTTGCCGTAGCCGTTGTTATATTCATCCATTTTGGTCGCCTCCTTATGGTCGTCCGCTTTTCTTACTGTCAATATAGACCGCGAAGATTACAGAGCAATGACCGCAAAATGAAAGAATTGTAAACAAAACAACCGTACCGGCTATTATTCAGAGCAAAAGAAAAGCAATTCTATGCTTTGATTAATTGATCGATATAGGTACTGCCCTTTCAAAATAAAAGGAGCGTACGGCCCGTACCGTCGCCCCTCATTTTCCGCAAAAAACGGCCTATCCCGCATTCGTATCCGTCGTCTGCTCCACCACTTGCTGCGTGTACACCGCATCGCCGGTGTACAGCAGGCCCTCCAGCAGATAAAGGTTCCACGTATTCGGGCCATCCACGAAATCCAGCGTCATCGTGCCCGTCCCGGCGGCAGCATCAAATACGTAGGTGCCGTAAAAAAACGTGCCATAGGATTCCATGATCGCGAGGCCGTCCTTGTCGAAGTACAGCGTACCCTGCATGCCGGCCACGTCATACCATGTGCCCAGCACCGACCCGGTGACGGCATCCGTCGGCTGCCTGGTGTAGCTGTATCCGTTCAGATTGAGCGTCTCTCCCTCCAGATTGAACTCAAAATCATCCGACTGGGTTCCGTCCGTCAGCGTGATCACGCCGTTTTGCTCAAACGGATCGAACGTGTACGTACCGGTGTAATAGGTGTCCCCGCTCACGACTTCCACCGTACCGTCATTGTAGAAAACGATTAGCTCCTCGGGCAGCTCGGCGTCGTACCACGTGCCCGCTACCGCGGCGTTGACATCCTCCGCCGACGGCTGCTCCACGTAATCCTGCGTGTATTTCATGCCGTCCAGCGTCACCACGCCGTCCGCATATGTGAACGCTTCGGAATCGCCCGTCTGCTCCAGCACCGCGCTGCCGCTGCCCGTCTGCGTATCGTAGGTATACGTGCCCTCAAACGATTTACCGTATACTTCGAGCGTGAATATGCCGTCCGCAGCAAACGTGATGGTGCCGTAAGTGCCCGTGGTCTCATACCAGGTGGCCGGCAGCGGGTTGGCGAACTGGCTGACGAAAGCGGCCACGTCCAGCCCCTCCTCCGAGCGCGCATAGCTCCCGATGGTATCCACGCTCAGCGCATCCCATCCGGCGGCAAAGCCGCGTTCTCCGCCCGCCAGCGTCAGCGTGCCCTCGCCGTCGTCGATATCGTATTCATAGCTGCCCGTATAATCGCCCGAGCCCGAATACACGTAGAGCACGCCGCCGTCCAGACTGATCACCTCACCCAGCGCTTCGCTGCTCCACAGCCCTTCGATGCCTTCCAACACCGCTTCCTCGATGTCAAAGTCCTTTTCCTGCCGCATGAACAGGTATCTGTCGCCCGCCTCGTCGGTCAGCCTCAGGCTGCCGCCCTTCACCATGAAGCTGGCGTCGCCGCCCTGAAGCGCTGCTTCGCCCTGTCCGCCCTCATAATCATACCTCACGGTGTCCGTTCCGGCAGGGCTGTATTCCGTCATGACGCCGTCCTCGATGGCAAGCACCCAGCCCCGGTCCTCGCAGGACCAGATGCCGTCCAGCCCCGGCCCGCTCAGCACAAGCAGCCACACCGCCACCGCCGCGCCGATCAGCACCACGCCCCCGGCGATCATGCCAATGATGAGTCCGGTGCGTTTCTTTTTAGGCGGCGGTCCATAAGCTGGAGCAGGGGTATATCCCGGTTGTGGCGCATAGCCCGGCTGAGGCGCAAACGTCTGCGGCGGCGCAGCTGGCGGAGCCTGCGCCGGCTGCCCGGCCTGCTCTGCGGGAGCGCCGCATTTACTGCAAAAAGCGGCTCCCGGCTCATTTTGAAACCCGCATCGGGAACAATACATTTAAAATGCCCTCCCGGTTCGTTTTTTTGATTATATTATACCATATGTTCAATACGATTTCCGCATGAGACTCGGCAAAACCGCAATTTTTTCACCCGTATCTGTTACACGGTTGCTGTGGATGACTAGAGGTGCTGCTCCTCGCATATGCTAAGTCTGCAATCTGAGTTTAAAAGAAAGCTGGATACAAATGATGAAACCCAAACAGCTGCTGATCGTATTGTGCGTCATAACCCTGCTGGCAGGAGTGCCGAGCGCTCTCGCGGCCGACTTCCCCATCAGCAATGCGGTCACGCAAACCACATGCATGGCGGTGCGGTCCGGTGGCATAACGGATACTACCATCGCCGTTCCGTATGCCGCGCACGCTTCCTTCGCGCTCGCTGCATCTGAAGCGCAGGCAAGCCCGCTGCCATCGCCGTTGATCGGCGACGAACCCGTGGACTCCGGCGGCGCATCCATCAGCACCGGGGCCATCATCGCGGTCACTATCGCCGTGCTGCTCATCGTCGCGTTGGTGGTCATCCGCCTGTGGAAGAGAAGGCCACCCGGCAGATCGGGTCAGGATACGCCGTAACACGGCAGCGCGGAAGGTGCGTCACCGGCAGGCAGCAAAACGCCCCGCAGGTGCAGGGCGCATATGCCGTCATTTTCAGCCGTCGTGCGGGTTGGGTACGTTGCCGTTCTCCACTGTGACGTTCTTCTCGCCCACCTTGCCGAGCGCAGCCTTTTGCGCATCCACCATATCCTTCGGCGCACGGTTCCTCGGTTTTCTTTGTTTCATACAAATCACCTCCCAATGACCTGTTTATTTTGCTCCGGCAACAGTCGTGCCATTCACTTTTTTAAGTTGCCAGGTGTCAACACCTCATATAAAGTCACTGAATATACTGTAACAAGGGGGTGAAGCTTATGTGCTGCGGATGGGGCTGCAACCGTTGCTGTTGCTGTTTTACCCGTTGCTGCTGCAACTGCTGGCCGTGCGGCTGTTGCGGCTGGCGCAGTTGGTGCTGCTGACATGCATCTTCAAAACCGTTAACAGCGTTCCGGCGCTGGCATACCCTTACAGCCGTTATATGGCCCGGGTTTCAAAGCCGGAAACGGCCTGCCACGTGCGGCGGGCCGTACATTATGAACCTGCGGGCTTCCACCCCCCTCTCCTTTTCCCCTTTTAAAACTCTCCGGCGTTCCACATACGAAACCCGGCAACTTCTATATAAAAACAAAGCACCGTAATGAGCTTCAATGAATATATATGGATCGAGGGGGTGAAGCTTATGTGTTGTGGATTTGGCTTTAACCGCGGCTGCTTCGGCGGTTTTAACCGCGGCTGTTTTGGCGGCTTTAACCGCGGCTGCTTCGGCGGCTTTAACCGCGGCTTCTTTTTTTAGTCATCCGGCATGGTGATATGATCCGTACCGGATACGGTCTGCCAGAAGAGGCAGGCCGTACATCATACCCAAATTGCTTTAACCTCATATAAATAGCCGAAAGCATCGGCTTTCAGGCTGAAAAAACAAGCCCCCCTTGAGCATGGAAGCCATGTGAGGGGGGCCTATCTTATGAATCAGTATTTTCCGAAGTCCGCTTCCGTCAGCGGCATATCCGTCTGCGCCGGCGCCTCGGGCAGTATCCGTCTGGCGTTCAGCGCGGAAACCTCTCCGCCTTGAGTGTATTGGCCCACCATATTCTTCAGATACTCCGCCTGTCCGGAAAGCTCCTCACTCGCTGCGGCAGTCTCCTCCGACGTGGCGGAGTTTATCTGCACCACCTGCGCCATCTGCTCCATGCCGCGGTCCACCTGCACGATGGCATTTGCCTGTTCCCCTGATGACGAGGCGATCTCTGCCACCAGTCCGGCTGCCTGCTCCACACCTTTTACCATTTCCTTGAGCGCGGTTGCCGTGCTGTCTGCGATCTTCGTGCCTGCTTCCGCCTTGGCGACGGACCGCTCGATGAGTGCCGTGGTCTCTTTCGCCGCGGCGGCACTGCGTGCTGCGAGATTGCGCACCTCGTCCGCCACCACCGCAAAACCTTTGCCGTGCGCGCCTGCGCGGGCCGCTTCCACAGCGGCATTCAGCGCGAGTATGTTGGTCTGGAACGCGATATCGTCGATCACTTTGATGATCTTGGATATGCCCGCGGACGACTCATTTATCTCGGCCATCGCGTTCTGCAGCGCGTCCATACGCTCGTTCCCCTGCTCGGCTTCCTGCTTCACCCGCAGCGTCAGTTCGCTGGCCTGATTCGCGCTGGCCGCATTCTGCCGCGTCTGCGCAGCAATCTCGGATATCGTCGTCGTCAGTTCCTCAATCGCACCGGCCTGCTCCGTCGCGCCCATCGATATCTGCTGGCTGCCGTCGGACACCTGCCGCGTGCCCGACGCCACCTGCTCAGCCGCAATGTCGATCTCGGCGAGCAGCGCCGTCAGCGTGTCTGCATGCTTATTTGCTTCGTCGCCCGCCTTCTTGATTGCCGTCTGGTCCACGATCACCTCAAAAGCGCCCGCAACTTCTCCGTTGAGCAATATAGGGGTGCCGGTATATTCAATATTCAGCTCCACATCCGCGGACAGGTGCGCGTACGTTTCTCCCGTCTCGGGCCGCTTGTTCGCCATCGCGCGGCCGCAGGCGCACCGGTCCGTGTGGCAGTCGCCGGTCTTGAATATGTCGTAACACTTCATGCCCGCCGCCTGCTCCGGCTCCATGCCCGCCAGCGAAGCGCCGGCCCTGTTCATGTAGAGCACCGTATAGTCGCTGTCTATTGTCAGCACGGGCGCCGGCAGGCTGTCCAGATACTGCCTGAACTTTCCGGTCGCCTCGTTGAAGCCGGCGGCGATGCTGCGGTAAGCGCCTCTGTACGCCTCTTCATCGGCCTGCGCACCGAGCCTCCCCGCTTCCACCGTTTTGCTGACGGTATGGATATCCCGCGCCAGGCTGTCGACCGACCCGGAGACCGCGGTAAACGCCTTTGCCATCTGCGCGATCTCATCTCGCCCTTTCACCTGTATTGCCGTCCCGGTGTCGCCGTCCGCCAGCTGCTGCGCCGCCGCGGTGATCGCCTTCATCGGCTTCCCGATCGTCTTCCTCACGAATATGACCAGCAGCAACAGCAGTATCGCCAGCAGCACCGGAATAAAAACCAGTACGTGCAGCAGCGTCGTCTCCTTCGCCGCATTCGCGTCCTGTGCCGTCAGCCCCGCGAACAGCACGCCTACGGTGTTGCCCTCCGTATCCTTAAGCGGCGAATAGGCGGTATAATACGGCGTGCCCATTATGTCCGCCATGCCGGAATATTCCTTTCCGCCTTTGAGCACAGTATCGGCAATATGCGCGTCCAGCTCGGTTCCCGTTGCGCGCTGCCCGTCCTTCATTATCGTGGTGGCCAGCCGCACACTGCCCTGAAATATTGAGAACTCCATGTTGTGAACGCTCTTCAGCTCGTCCACCAGCTTCTGGTTTTCAAACGCGTAACCCGCCACCACAGTGCCGATCACTTTGCCGGACCCGTCCATGACAGGCGCGCCCGAACGGCAGGACAGCTTGACCAGCTCACCCGCTTCTATCGTCGTCTGCGTATTGCCCGACAGCGCCTGCGCCACGTTGGACTGGTCCGCGATGTTGTCGCCCTTATTATCCGGCTGGTGCTGGCGGATGATCACATTGCCCTGGCCGTCCGTGACGGATATCGTATCCAGCAGCAGCTTGCTGTTGAGGGTATCCAGCGCGGTTTTCAGCGCATCAAAATCGCCGGTTTCTATCCCGTCGATCACACTGGCATTGCCGGCGAGCAGCAGAGCGGCGTGTTCGGCGCTTTCCATCTGCTCTTCTATACCGTGTTCAAGGTCTGTCAGACCGGCGGCGGCGCGCTCGCTGCTCGCCTGATCCACATATGCCGCGTTCTCGATCATCGAGAGCCCCGCCGCGGCAGTCACAGCCACCACGGCTATCGCCGACACAAACAATAAAATTTTAGTACTGATCTTCATGCCTTTCCCCTTTATGCTGTCAATTTTTTAATGTCTACCCAAGGTTTCAAAGACATGGGGCCGCTTACCGATGGCCCCAAAAGCTTTTTATCATTTTGTGTTATCGGCTTCGAACGTTTCCAGCTTAACCCTTGCGGCATGAACTTAACGATTTGTTTTTATTTCTGAAAGTACAGCACCAAATGACTGATACAAAAAAGGCCCTGGTTGAGGCCTTTTTGATTCCGCTCTTGTTTGAATTACTATTTTATGTTTCTTCAGCTCACGGTCACATTGAACTGCACCTTCTCGTCGTCCGGGTCCGGTTCCCAGCTGCGCTCGTAGACCATATCGATCGTCGCCGTTCCTGCTTCAAGCGCCTTAAACGTCAGCACGCGCACGCCGCCGGAGCCTGCCAGTTCACCGCTCGGATCGTCCGGCACGTATTCGTCCTTATCCAGAGCCACCACGCTCTCGTCGCTGATGGATACGCTCCACTGATAGCCCGTCGTCGGGTTCTCATTGAGCTTGATCGTGAATGTTTCGCCTGCCTTAGCGGCAATATCCGTATCCTCCTTGCCGTACACCGCCTGCGAACCGCCGCAGCCAGTCAGCGCCGCCATGATTGCAACCACCAACACCATTACAACAGCCAGTTTCCTCATGGATCAATGACCTCCGTTCTCTGTCCGTTTGACGCGCGGCCTTCCGGTTTGTTCCGCATTCCGGAACTATTTTACACCCGCCGGACCACGCGCTTCAACGCGGAAAATATCAGGAACGCCGCGAGATTCACCACCACAATGCCCGCGCCCACCGGCACCGACCACGCGAACGATATGGCGATGCCGATCACAAAGCAGACCACCGACAGCACCGCTGCGCATATAACCACGCTTTTGAAGCTGCGCAGCACGCGCATCGCGGTGAGCGCCGGGAATATGATGAGGCTGGATATCAGCATCGCGCCCATCATGCGCATGCCCACCACGATCACCAGCGCCGTCAGCAGCGCAATCAGCATGTTGTACCGCCCCGCCCGTATGCCCGTCGCTTTGGCGAAGCTCTCATCGAACGTCACCGCGAATATCCTGTTATAGAAAACGATGTACAGCGCCAGCACCGCGATAGATACGCCCACGCTTAGGTAAACGTCACTGTCGCTCATCGCCAGTATGCTGCCGAACATGTAGTTATACACATCCACGTTCATGCCCGTCGTCATGGACACCACGATGATGCCGATGGCGATGGCGCTGGACGACACCAGCGCGATGGCTGCGTCGCCCTTGACGACGCTGCGCTCACTGAGCCGTAACAGCAGAAACGCCGCCACCGCCACCACGGGCAGCGACACCTCCAGCGGCGCGACGTTCAGCGCCAGCGCCACCGACAGCGCGCCGAACCCCACGTGCGACAAGCCGTCGCCGATCATCGAATACCGTTTCAGCACTAGGCTCACGCCCAGCAGCGCCGCGCACAGCGCTACAAGCGTCCCCACGATGAGAGCGCGCACGATAAATCCGTAGGAAAAAAGCTCACTCAGCATGCGTGTGCACCCCCATCATCCGGTGGCAGACGTCCGTTTCCATGTAGTCCTCCCGTGAACCGAAGAACGCCGCTTTCGTGTTCATGTGCAGTATTTTGTTTCCGCACTGCACCGCGCTGCGCACGTCGTGCGTCACCATGATCACCGTGATGCCCTGCTCCGTGTTCAGCCTGTCAATCAGCGCGTACAGCTCCGCCGTGATCACCGGGTCCAGGCCCGCTGCCGGCTCGTCCAGCAGCAGCAGTTTTTCAGTGGCGCACAGCGCGCGCGCCAGCAGCACCCTTTGCTGTTGCCCGCCAGACAGCTCCCGGTAACACTTCTTCTCCAGACCGCCGATTTCCAGCCGCTCCATGTTCTCCCGCGCGCGGCGCTTGTCCGCCGCCGAGTAGAACGGCGCCGCGCCGCGCCTATTCAGGCAGCCGGACAGCACCACCTCGCCCACGCTGGCGGGAAAGTCCTTCTGCACCGCGGTCTGCTGCGGCATATACCCGATCTCGCTTTGCTTCAGGCCATCGAAACGCACCGTGCCGGAAGCCGGCTTCAGCAGCCCCAGCAGCGCTTTGACCAGCGTGCTCTTGCCGCTGCCGTTTTCGCCCACGATGCTGAGGTAATCCCCCGGCTCCAGCGCGAAGCTCACGTTGTCCACCGCCATATGCCCGTCGTACCGGACGGTGATGTCGTTGCAGGAAATCAGCGCCATTGTATCAGTTAAGTCCCTTCTCCAGATTGTCCGCGTTCTGCTGCATCAGCGAGACGTATGTCACGCCCGCGTCGAAGTCGGCCTTGGTCACGTTATGGCAGGAATGCAGCAGCAGCATTTCCGCGCCCGTCTGCTCAGTTACCGCTTTGGCCACCTTCTGATTGCTGAACTCGATGTAATACACGTATTTGATGTTGTTCTCCTTGACCTTGTCGATCAGGTATGTCAGCGTGCCTACGGAAACGTCGCTCTCGGCGGTGCACCCGCTGAACGCCGCGCTGTATTCCAGCC
This sequence comes from Bacillota bacterium, assembly GCA_023396555.1. GTDB lineage: Bacteria > Bacillota > Clostridia > Christensenellales > SZUA-584 > SZUA-584. The sequence goes on along the minus strand of JAEWWC010000052.1, from coordinate 10,083 downwards.
CGAACTCGTCCGCGAGATAGCGAAACGGGAAGCGGTCCGCCACCACGATCAGCTTGCGCGGCGCGCTGTCCACGATGCTCTGTATGCGCCCGTCCACCTCGCTGATCTTCGCGTTGTAATCCGCCGCGTTCTGCTTGTACGCGTCCGCGTTGGCGGCATCGGCCTTGCCCATCGCGCCCGCGATGGCGTCCACCATCAGCATGGCGTTTTTGGGCGACGTCCAGACATGCTCGTCGAACTCGCCTTCTTCTTCAGCCTCACCGCCTTCAGCTTCCTCCTCCGCCTGCATGCCTTCCACCGTCTCCTCTTCCAGCGGCGTGACGGCGTCCATCAGGCGCACGATCTGCTTGCCGCCGGTATCCATCGACTCCAGCACGGTGTCCACCCAGGCGTCATTCTCGCCGCCGGTGTATATAAACACATCACAGTCCTGTATCTTGATCATGTCCTCGGGGGTGGGGTCAAACGTGTGCACCTCCGCGCCCGGATCGATCAGCATCGTAACGTCCGCCTTGCCGCCCGATACGGCCCTCGCAAAGTCGTACGGCGGAAATATCGTGGTCACCACGCTGATCTTGCCGTCGTCATTGACGGTCTCCGACGTGCCCGTGTTCTGCGTACAGCCCGCAAAGGCCACCGCGATCAGCAGCGCAGCCAGCATATATATCAATACCTTTTTCAATGGTTTTCCTCCTTTGGAATATTGTTGTCTCTGAATCCTCCGCCCGCGCCGGCTCAGCTGTCCATCCGCACCTTCAGGGAAACGGGTGTATGCGCCGCCGCCCGAAAACGCCCCGGCACTCCCGGTGCCCATGCCGGTTTCCTCAGCGTCGCGGCGAAAACTGAAACCGCCACTGTTATAATCAGCAGGCTTTGCAGCGTATTCAGGCACAGGCGCATGTGCGCGCACACAGGGCAACCGACGCCTTGGCAGTCGTGCCCCGCCTCCGCTGCGATGTAAAAAGCGCACAGCAGCAGCAGGCATGCCGCGACGCACGCCAGCACGCGCCCGGCCCGCAGCTCCCGCGTCATCGTTTCGCGGCGGCGCATGCGTTACACAGGCCGTATATCACCGTGCGGAACCTGTCCACACTGAACTGGTGATGCTCCAGCAGATGCGATGTCAGCTCATCCATGTGCCCGCACTCCAGATGCGTCATCTTGCCGCACTCCGCGCATACCAGATGGTAGTGCGCGTGGCCGTCGTCATGGCAGTCCATGTACTGATAGCACGCGCTCTGACCGTCCGCGCCCGCGTACCGCAGCACCGCGCCTTGCCGCACCAGCTTGTCGAGGTGCCGGTATACCGTGGTCTGCCCCACGGACGCGCCCCGCTCCTTAAGATGCGACAGTATGTCGTCCGCCGTCAGATGCTGCTCACGGTTCCGCTTCAGGCACTCCAGTATCAGACCGCCCTGCTTTGTCGAATAACCCATCACAAACGCCTCAATTCGAAAATGAAATTCGTTTTCATATTAAGTGTATCACTTCTGTCTTTGCGGTTCAATACCCTGAAAATATATATTTCCAGTTTCCGCCGTTTTGTAAACGGAAAGCACTTTCTAGCTTTAATGGCAAATAAAAAGGCTGCCGAGTCAACCCCGAAAGCCTCAGTTTACTTTTATTAACACTCATTGGTAGGAACGCAAATGTTTATTGTTCAGCCTTCTAGCTCCGCGATCAGCTGCTGTTCCTCTTCCATAAACAGCTTCTCGCAGTCCAGCAGCAGCTTCACATGGCCGTCCACATTGGCGATACCCTTAAGATACTGGTTGTGGATGCCGGTGCGGTAGTTGGGCGGCGGCACGATCTGTTCGTCGCCGATGGACATCACCTCGGCCACGCTGTCTACGATCAGCCCGGCGGAGAACACGCCCGTATCGATGATCACGATGCAGGTGCGGTCGGTATAGTCGATCTCGGGCTTCTTGAACCGCAGCCGCATGTCGATCACCGGTATGATCTTGCCGCGCAGGTTCACGATGCCCTTCACGTGCTCGGGTATCTCGGGCAGTGTGGATATCGGCTGCATGCCGATGATCTCGGTCACATAGCTGATCTCTATGCCAAATTCCTCTTCCCCCAGTGCAAACGTCAAAAAGCGCCCGTGCTGAGTATCCTCATTCTCCTCCAGACGCAAATCCGTCTCAAACGCCATCTCGTCGCCCTCCTCAGTTATAATCAAAATGAATGCATTATCTAACAAGTGCGGCCCGCTTCTTTGGCCGTTTATACTTATATCGGCAGATTTGCAGGACAGGTTGATACCTTTTTGCTTATTGCCCGTATATTTTTTACAGCCGGGGCTCTCTGTTGGCGCTGCTTCAGTACTTTCCGATACCGTCTTCCGGCAGCGCCATATTCTTATCTTCCGGCGGGTCGATACTTTCGCCTTCCGACAGCGGTGTCACATCCGGCGCGGCCTCCACCTGCCGCACAAGGCGGTTATCCGCCTGCCCTCTGAGTGCGAACTGGCCCACCAGATTTTTAAGCGTCTCAGCCTGGCCGGACAGCTCTTCGCTGGCTGCCGCCGCCTCCTCCGCCGTCGCCGAGTTGGTCTGCACCACTGCCGACAGTTGCTCGATGCCGCGGTTCACCTGCGCAATGGCCATGGCCTGCTCGCCCGACGCCGCCGCGATCTCACTCACCAGCTGCCCCGCCTGCTGTATTCCTTTTACAATCTCTCCCAGCGCCACGGCCGTTTCGTCGGCAATCTTTGTGCCCGCCACCGTCTTACTGGTGGAGCCTTCTATCAGCTCCGCTGTCTCCTTCGCCGCGCTCGCGCTTTTGGCCGCGAGGTTTCGTACCTCATCCGCCACCACCGCGAAGCCCTTGCCGTGCACGCCGGCACGCGCGGCTTCCACCGCCGCGTTCAGCGCCAGTATGTTGGTCTGAAACGCGATATCGTCGATCACCTTGATGATCTTGGATATGCTGCGGGACGATTCGCTCATCTGCTCCATTGCATCCTGCATCGCCTGCATGTGGGCGCTGCCCCTCGTCGCGCCGGCCTGTGCCGCTCCCGTCAGCTCGTTGGCGGTATTCGCGCTCGCCGCGTTCTGCCGCGTCTGTTCGGCGATCTGGCTGATGGACGCCGTCAACTCTTCGATGGAGCTGGCCTGTTCCGTCGCCCCCTGCGATATCTCCTGGCTGCCGCCCGAAACCTGCCGCGTGCCGGATGCGACCTGTTCCGCCGCCGTGCTGATATCGCCCAGAACCGCATTCAGCGAAGCCGCGATGGCGTTGATGGATTGTTTCAGAGCGGCGAAATCCCCTCTGAATTCCGCTTCTATGCCGACATTCAGGTTGCCCTGCGCCATCTCACCCAGCACCGAGGATATCTCGCTGATGTAGCCTTTGATCGCGTCCAGCCCGCCGTGCAGATTCTTCGCGATCTCACTGAACAGCCCGTGCAGCGCCGCCGTATCTTCATCCCCTTCCACCACTGCGATCTCACAGTCCAGCTCACCGTTGGCCAGCCGCCGCAGATTTACCAGCAGCTTTTCCACCTCGGCGGACTGGTAGCGCGCCTGCTTTTCGGCGGCATGTCGCGCCTCGCCGATGGCTTTGAACGCGCCTCTCACTTCGGTGTCCAGCGTGTGCTGCAGCTGCCCGATCTCATCTTTCGTCCGTATCGTGATGCTTTCATCCAGCTGCCCCGCGGCCAGTGCGCTGGCAAACCGCGCCGTCTCCCGTACCGGCTTCAGCGCCTTTTTCACCAACACCAGTGCGGCTATGACCGTCGCCGCCAAAGCCGCCGCGCAGATGCACACGGTCAGCCATACCGAATAGGTCACGTTGCCCATGAATTCGTTTTCTTCCGCGTATACGCCCACGCTCCAGCCATCCGTTTCCGGAACGGGCGCATAACCCTGCACAAAGTCCGTGCCTTTCCGCTTGAATGTGCCGTATCCCGCTTGTCCCGCTGTCATCTTGCTTTCAATCGCCGCGAAGTCCGTTAGCGACGCGTCGGTTTTAGCCGCCTCCGCCGCGTTATCTACGAACACCCTAGACGCATCCCCGTGCGCGATCACCAGCCCGTCCTTGTTGATGATGTACGCTTTGCCCGTTTCGCCGATGCTGATGTCGGAGACGATGGCCGACAGCATGGACAGGTCGGGCTTGAAGTACACCACCCCTGTGATTTCGGTGCCCACCTGCCCGTCCAGCCACACCGGCGCGGCAATGACCACCACATATTCGCCGGTCAGCTTGCTGAGCATCGGGCCGGAGACATACGCCTCGCCTTTCATCGCGGCCTGATAGTAATCGCGGTCGGAGAAATCGGTGCCGTCGAACACGCTGATCCCGTTAATGTCCAGCAAGTTGCCGTCCGTGAGGCCGTGCGCCTGCGCCTGCAGCTGGACGATCTTTTTCTTGTCCAGGCTGGAGATATACGCTTTGCCCATGTTCGGCATGCATCCGGTATCGATGGCCACCTGCTTGGTAACGTCCAGCTCCTTTTCGATACGCGCAGCCGCCAATGCGGCCACCTGCGTCATGCTCTGCTTCAGAACGCCTTCCGCCGTCAGGCGGTTCAGCGCCACGCTCATTACACCCAAAGCGGCGCAAATAAGAATGGTCATCGCTGTCATGAGCAGGACGACCCTCGATTTGACTGTTTTCATATTTCTGCATCTCCCCATAGCTGGAATCAAAACTGTATTCAGTAGTTTTTTCGGAGGGTTTGCGATGCCGCTGAAGCCCGTTAACTCAGACTTATCCCAATCTTTACAATCCGCCCGCGCGGCGCGGCGGCAAGAAAAAACCCCCTGCCGAAACCAGACGGCAGAGGGTCGTTAGCTTTGCTCTATCAGTATTTGCCGAAATCATCATCCGTCAGATCGATTGTTGGCGCTTCCTGCAGTTGCGCCGCTTTGGGCACAGCTTTCAGTGCGGGCTGAGAGTGTGCGGACTTCATAGGCTGCGCATCCTTCAAGCTGAACTGCCCCACCAGACTCTTGAGCATCTCCGCCTGACCGGACAGCTCCTCGCTGGCTGCCGCCGCTTCCTCCGCCGTAGCCGAGTTGTTCTGCACCACCGCCGATAGCTGCTCGATGCCGCGGTTTACCTGCCCAATGGCCGTAGCCTGCTCGCCCGACGCCTCCGCGATCTCGCTCACCAGTTGCCCCGCCTTGCGGATGCCCGCTACGATCTCGCCCAGCGCCTCTGCCGTATCGTCCGCGATCTTGGTGCCCGCCATGGTCTTTTTGATGGAACCTTCGATAAGCTCCGTCGTCTCTTTGGCTGCGCCCGCGCTCCGGGCTGCGAGGTTTCTGACCTCCTCCGCCACCACCGCGAAGCCCTTGCCGTGCACGCCGGCACGTGCGGCTTCCACCGCAGCGTTCAGCGCCAGTATGTTGGTCTGGAACGCGATATCGTCGATCACCTTGATGATCTTGGAGATGCTGCGGGACGATTCGTTGATCTGCACCATCGCGCTCTGCATCTCTTTCATCTGCTCGTTGCCCTGCACCGCGCCTGCCTGTGCCGATACCGTCAGCTCATTTGCGGTGTTCGCGCTCATCGCATTCTGCCGTGTCTGCTCGGCGATCTGGCTGATGGACGCCGTCAGCTCTTCGATGGAGCTGGCCTGTTCCGTCGCCCCCTGCGATATCTCCTGGCTGCCGTCTGACACCTGCCGCGTGCCCGAGGCCACCTGATCCGCCGCGGTGCTGATGTCGCCCAGCACGCTGTTCAGCGAACCGATGATGGCGTTGATGGATTCCTTGAGCGCCGTAAAGTCTCCCAGATATTCCGACTTGATGGACACCTTGAGGTTGCCCTGCGCCATCTCGCCCAGCACCGTCGATATCTCGCCGATATAGCCCTTGAGCGTGCTGATGGTGCTGTTAAGCGCTTCCTTGATCACCGCGTGATCGCCGCGGTACTCGCCCGTCACGCTTATGCCGAGGTTGCCTTTCGCTATTTCTGCCAGCACGGCGGCCGCCTCGTTCACCGGCTCTATCACCGCGTCCAGCGTCTGATTCACGCCTTCCACTATCTTTCTGAAATCGCCCTGATGCTTATCCGCATCGGCACGTGTGGACAGCCTTCCTTCCACCGCGGCCTGCGCCAGCATGTCCGCATCCGCCAGCATGGCCTTGAGGGAGTCCGCCGCACTGGTAAACGCTCCGGCCAGCGTACCGATCTCGTCCTGACGCCGCATGTTGAGCGCCAGATCCGTATTGCCGGATGCCAGCTTCTGCGCGCCCGCGGTAATGAGCGCCAGCGGCTTGCGGATGCTCTTTCTCACGAATATCAGCACCACGATCATCGCGATCACCGCCAGACCGGCGGCGACGCCTGCCGATATCAGCATGTTGGTGCTGCGGCTCTTCTCGATCTCCGCTGTCTGCAGCCCCGCAAACAGCGCGCCAACAGCGTTGCCGGACTTATCCAGCACCGGTGAATACAGCGCCATATACGGCTCGCCGGACATTTCCAGACGGCCGATATATTCCTGCTTGTCCGTCAGCAGCAGCTTTGTGGTAGTAGCATCCAGCTTGGTTCCGACTGCGCGCTGGCCGTCCACCATCATCGTGGTCGCTATCCTCATGTCGCCGAAAAATATGGAGTAATCCACGCCCTGAATCTCTTTGAGTTCATCGAGCATGTCCTGCTTGTCGTAGTAAATACCGCCGACCACGCTGCCCACCTGCTTGCCGTCCTCGTAGTTCAGCGCACTCGCCGACAGGAAGTACAGGTTGTTCTGATCGTCCGCGTATATGCCGGTATCGCCTTCCAATGCTTCGGTTACATAGGCCGTGCCGGCGTTCTCGTATTTGTTGGACGTAAAGAGCACCTGGCCGTCCGTATCCGTGATCACCACAAAGTCAAGGCCGGTGCTGGAGACGCCAGTCAGCGCGTTCTTCACACGACCCGTATCCTTCATGCTGACGCCAGCCTTCAGAAAACCGTTGTTCGCTACGCTCATCGTGCCGGTGTCGCACTTCAACTGCAGCTCTCCCATCCGTTGTCCCAGATAGTCGTAAGCCCGCTGTACCTGAGACTGCAGTATCTGATCGGAATAGTTGTTGTTCATCACGGTGAGCACCGCCACGCACAGTACGGCAACCAGCAGAATAGCCGTCAGCACCACACCCAGTATTTTGACGGATATGCTCTTCAGGGCGAATTTTTTAACTGATTTTTTCTTCAAAACCACATACCCCTTCGTTAATTATATCAGCGCAGGCTCCTGCGCAATCCCATTCATTTCAGTCAGGTTTGGACGCACCATTTTTTCCGGTATTCGCTGGCAATTGGTTTCTCAAAATGTATAATAATGTCCAGTCCCAGGTCTGTTTCAGCCCTTTTAAATACAGGTACAATCCTACTTAATTTTATCGTGAAATTATATCCACATCTTTAGCAAAATATATTAGCAGAACCGGTCCGGCGGTTTTGATGCGGCCGGACCGGTTCTTCCAGTCTGCGTACTCCTCTTAATTCTCAGTATTTTCCGAAATCATTGTCAGCCAGCTGTATTTTCGGGGAATCGCCAGCCAGCTGCTTCTCCGCTTTTTGAACCGGCTCTATGGCTGCCGCGCTTTTATTGGCGTCCATGAGCGTAAATTGCGCCACCATGCGTTTGAGCATTTCAGCCTGGCTGGACAATTCCTCCGCCGCTGCAGCCGCTTCCTCTGCCGTTGCGGAATTGGTCTGCACCACCTGTGACATCTGTTCAATGCCGCGGTTCACCTGTGCGATGGCCATGGCCTGTTCGCCCGAAGCTTCGGCGATCTCGCCCACCAGCTGAGCCGCGTCCCGGACTCCCTCCACGATGGTCGTCAGCGAGACGGCGGTATCGTCCGCAATCTTGGTGCCGGCAGCCGTTTTGTGTATCGACCCTTCGATCATTTCCGTGGTTTCCTTTGCGGCGCTGGCGCTGCGCGCGGCGAGGTTTCTCACCTCTTCAGCCACCACCGCAAAGCCCTTGCCGTGAACGCCGGCGCGCGCGGCTTCCACCGCGGCGTTCAGCGCCAGTATGTTGGTCTGGAACGCGATATCGTCGATCACCTTGATAATCTTGCTGATATTCCGGGACGATTCATTGATCTCGGCCATCGCCTCCTGCATTGCCTTCATCTGCCCGTTGCCCAGTGCCGCACCGGCCTGTGCCGCTTCGGCAAGCTCGTTCGCCTTGGTTGCGCTCATCGCGTTCTGCCGTGTCTGTTCCGCAATCTGCGTTATCGATTCCGTCAGTTCCTCAATAGACCCGGCCTGCTCCGAGGCCCCCTGTGATATCTCCTGGCTGCCGTCCGACACCTGCCGCGTGCCCGCCGCCACCTGATCCGCCGCGGTACCCATATCGCTGATCACGGCGTTCAGCGATGCGGCAATGGTATTGATGGACTCCTTGAGTTCCTTGAAATCTCCCCTGTATTCCGCCTGTATGCCCGCTTTCAGGTTCCCGCGCGACATCTCACCCAGCACATCCGCTATCTCCGCTATGTACGCCTTCAGCGTCTCGACGGTTCCGTTCAGGGAGTTTTTGATGATCGCGTAATCCCCGGCGAACTCACTTGTGATGGCGGCGCTGAGGTCCCCTTCGGCCACCTTGGCCAGCGCCTGTGCCGCTTCGTTGATGGGCGATATCACATTGTCCAGCGTATTGTTGATGCCTTCGATGATCTGCCGGTAACCGCCCTTGTGTTTGGAGGCATCCGCACGGGTCGATAACGCGCCCCTCGCCGCCGCCTCCGACAGCATGTTGGAATCGCCCAGCAGCAGATACAGGGATTCCCTCACGGCGTTTAAGCTGTCCACCATATTTCTGAACTCGCCGCCGAACTTACCGGAATCGATGGTCTCCAATTCATCGCCATTGGCCATTCTGTTGAGCTGCGCCGCCGTGGCCTTGCACGGCTTTATGATGCTCCGCGTCAGCAGCAGCCCCAGCACCACCGCGATCACCACTCCTGCCGACAGCAGGCCGATCATCAGCGTCTTGGAAAGCTGAGCGACATCCCCGTTGGCCTGGTTCTGTCGGCCCGCCTCGGCGATGTTGTATTCCAGTATCTTCGTGAAAGACTCCTGAAGAGCTGTTCCCGCCGCGCGCGCGGCTCCGAGTATCATATTGTTCGCGTCTTTAATCTTACCGTCCTGCACCAGCCCGACCGCATTATTGATATATTCCTTGTACTGCGTCCATTGAACAAGCAGCCCGTCGAATATCTCCTTTTCTCCGGAAACGACATACTGATCCAGATTCTTGTCCACCTCGGCGATACGGGTACTGATGTTGTTGATTGCGGTCTGCCGCGCTTCAGAGTTGTCGTTCGTTCCCATGTCCAGCGCATTGAAACGTATCATCTGATACTGGGTGGATGCATTGGCGACGATGGACAGGTCCTTTACATTCACCTCGTAAAGCGTTTTTGAACCATCCGTTACTGACCCGATGTTCAAAACGCCCACCGCTCCGATAGCGCCTGCAATAGCTGCGATAAACAGAAATGCGATAATCATCTTGACGCCTATTTTCATTTTTCTAAACATGGTGGATTCCTTTCCCTTATGATTTTTATTATTTGAACTGCTTCCTTGCTTTGATTAACATCTATATGACGAAACTCACTCCTGTTGAATGCTGACGACAGGGCAAAACATCGCGTTGCGGTGCCATAAAACATATTGCCCGTTACCCAGGAAACACATTAAAAAGCGCCCGTGCCGATGTGTTGATCATCGTTACACAGAACGCCTGAGTTTCGCACCATATGCCAGCCTCCTTAAATCCGTATATTTAAAGATATTGTGACAATCAGCAACAAACATTTGTTTGTCCTTTTCTATATATCGGATAATATGGTTATAAAATAAGCAAAAGTTTTGGGATATTATAATAATTTTTTACTTAAAAAGAGAGCTGTTGATCGACAAAAAATAAAGAACCTGCTAATTAGCAGTCCAAATGTCTGCAATAAACAGGTTTATGAGCTTCTGTATATTTTCAATTAAAAAGATTGCTGGTCGAAACGATATTATCAAATATGCACACTGCATTCTCTATGTCATGGTCGTCCACATTGTCCCGAAGCAAAAACCAGTCCATAAAACCCTGCGTCAGTATCATGC
>JAEWWC010000034.1 GCA_023396555.1 Bacillota bacterium | reverse complement strand
GGCCAAGACGGCCGAGCTCGTTGCCAGAATCCGCAGGGATTATGCCGAGATACCCATCATCGCGACGGGCGGCCCCACCGAGGCCAGCATCGCGGCCACCATCGAGGCGGGCGCGAACGCGATCACCTGGACGCCGCCCACGACCGGCGAGGTATTCAAGTCCATTATGGAGGCTTACCGCGAGGGCAAGCCCCATCCGTAAATGACAGCAAGGAGGAAACATGAACGACGTTATTAAAACCATCCTGGAGCGCCGGAGCGTGCGCAGCTATAAACCCGATGCGATTCCCGCGGGCGACCTTGAGCTGATCGTCAAGGCCGGGCTGTACGCCCCGAGCGCCAACAACCAGCAGCCGTGGCACATCAGCGTTGTCCGGAACGCGGCGCTGATGGACAGCATCGAGGATGAGATCCGCGCGGTCTGTCTTGCCGAGGGTGGCGGACTCGGCGAGCGCGCCAAGAAGCCGGAATTCCGCATCTTTTACAACGCTCCGGCGATTGTGCTGGTGTCGGGGGAGACCGCCAACGTCCACAACGAGATCGACAGCGCGAACGTCGCTGAAAACATCGCGCTCGCCGCATGGTCTCTTGGCCTCGGGAGCTGCATCATCAAGATGGGGAACATCGTGTTCCGCGGCGGCCGGGCGGCGGAATTCAAGACCAAACTCGGCGTGCCGGACGGCTATCAGCCCAACGTCTGGGTGGCGCTGGGGAATGCCGCGTATGTCGCCCCGAACGCGCCGCAGCGCAGGGCGGACACCGTCAACTATGTGGACTAGGCGAGGGAAGGAAAAAGCATGATTTTATCCGGCAATGAAATTAAACGGCAGATCGCCGCGGGGACGGTCGTGATCACCCCCTACGACGAACGGCAGATGAACCCCAACAGCTACAACCTGCGCCTGCACGACGAGCTGCTTGTGTACACTGGCGACGTGCTGGACATGAAAACACCCAATGCGACGCAGACCCTGCGCATCCCCGAAGAGGGGCTTGTGCTCACGCCGGGGCGGCTGTACCTGGGACGGACGGTTGAATATACAAAAACCGACGGCTTTGTGCCGATGCTTGAAGGGCGCTCCTCCGTGGGGCGCCTGGGGCTTTATATCCATGTGACGGCGGGCTTCGGCGACGTGGGCTTCGCGGGCTATTGGACGCTGGAAGTCCAGTGCGTCCAACCCATCCGCGTGTATCCGGGGGTGCAGATCTGCCAGATTTATTACCACAGCATCGACGGGGAGTATTCGCCCTACAGCAGCGGCAAGTACCAGAACAACACGGGCGTCCAACCCAGCCTGCTTTATAAAGACTTTGAATAATTATACAGCGAATCTCGGATAAGCCAGCGGGTATTTGACTGATTTTTGCTTGACATTTGCATAATACGGTGTATAATATGCATCAGTGCTATTGAAATACGAAAACGGAGGAATACGATACATGAGCGCTTCTTCTCAGAAAGAACAATATAAAAAAGTGGTGCTCGCCTATTCGGGCGGGCTGGATACATCCATCATCATCCCGTGGCTCAAGGAGAATTACGGCTGCGAGGTCATCGCCGTCGCCGCCGATGTCGGACAGGGCGCGGAGCTCGATGGGCTCGAGGAAAAGGCGCTGAAAACCGGCGCGTCGAAGCTGTACATCGAGGACCTGACGAAGGAGTTTGTCGAGGACTTCATTTTCCCGACGCTCAAGGCGCAGGCGGTTTACGAAAGCCGCTATCTGCTGGGTACGTCGTTCGCGCGCCCCGTGATCGCCAAGCGCATCGTCGAGATCGCCAAGGCCGAGGGCGCGGACGCGATCGCGCATGGCTGCACCGGCAAGGGCAACGACCAGGTGCGCTTCGAGCTGACGATCAAGGCGTTCGCGCCGAACATGAAGATCATCGCCCCGTGGCGCACGTGGGAGCTTAAATCCCGCGACGACGAAATCGACTACGCCGAGGCGCGGGGCATCCCGCTGAAGATCACGCGCGAAACCAACTATTCCAAGGATAAGAACCTGTGGCATCTGTCGCACGAGGGCCTCGACCTCGAGGATCCCGCGAACGAGCCTCAGTACAATAAGCCGGGCTTCCTGGAGCTTGGCGTGTCTCCCGAGCAGGCGCCCGACAAGCCGACCTACGTGACCGTCCACTTTGAGAAGGGCATCCCGACCAAGCTCGACGGCGAAACGGTCGACGGCGTGACGCTCATCAAGCGCCTCAACGCCATCGGCGGCGCGAACGGCATCGGCCTTGCCGACCTCGTGGAAAACCGCCTCGTCGGCATGAAGTCCCGCGGCGTATACGAGACGCCCGGCGGCGCCATTCTGTACCACGCGCACGAGGTGCTCGAGACCATCTGCCTCGACAAGGAAACGCAGCGCTTCAAGCAGGGCGTGGCGGTCAAGTTCGCCGACATCGTATACAATGGTCAATGGTTCACCCCGCTGCGCGAGGCGCTCTCCGCGTTCGTCGATACGACGCAGGAAACCGTGACCGGCGACGTGAAGCTCAAGCTCTACAAGGGCAACATCATCAACGCGGGCGTCACATCCCCGTACACGCTGTACGACGAGGAGGTCGCCACCTTCTCCGAAGATGAGGTGTACGACCAGTACGATTCCAAGGGCTTCATCAACCTGTTCGGCCTGCCGATCAAGGTGAAAGCGCTGCTGGACGCGCAGAGGGAACAAAAATGAGCAAGAAGATGTGGGGCGGGCGGTTTTCGACGGAGACGGACGCATTGGCCGCCGGCTTTCATTCGTCCATCACTTTTGACAGCCGCCTGTACCGCGTCGATATACAGGGCAGCATTGCCCATGCCCGCATGCTAGGCAAAACCGGCATCATCCCGCAGGAGGACGCCGAGCAGATCATATCGGGCCTGCAGGACATACTGGACGACATCGACTCGGGGCTGGTCTCCTTCTCCGAACATGACGAGGACATCCACATGAACGTGGAACGGCTGCTGACTGAGCGCATCGGCGAGGCAGGCAAGCGTCTGCACACCGGACGCAGCCGCAACGATCAGGTGGCGCTGGACGTCCGCATGTTTTTGATCGAGACGTCCGACGAGCTGACCGGCCTGTGTAAGGCGCTGATGAACGCGCTGTGCGACATCGCGTCCGAAAACCTGCATACCATCATGCCGGCTTACACGCACCTGCAGAAGGCGCAGCCTACGACGCTGGCGCATCACCTGATGGCGTACGCCGAGATGCTGCTAAGGGACTGTGTGCGTTTCCAGAACGCGCGCACCGCCGCCGATATGATGCCGCTGGGGTCCGGAGCCTTGTGCGCCACCACCTATCCGCTGGACAGGCACATGGTAGCGAACGAGCTGGGCTTTGCGGACATCACTCCCAACAGCATGGACGCCGTATCCGATCGCGACTGTGTGCTGGACTTCATCTATGCGTGCAGCGTGTGCGCGATGCACCTGTCGCGCCTGTCGGAGGAGATCGTGCTGTGGTCCACCGGCGAGTTCGCGTTCATTTCGCTCAGCGATGCGTACTCCACCGGCTCCTCCATCATGCCGCAGAAGAAGAACCCGGATATGGCAGAGCTGATCCGCGGCAAAACGGGCCGCGTCTACGGTGATCTGATGACGCTGCTGACCGTGATGAAAGGCTTGCCGCTGGCATATAACAAGGACATGCAGGAAGACAAGGAGGCTCTGTTCGACGCCTACGATACGATGGCCGCATGCCTGCCCGTGATGACGGGTATGCTGCGCACTGCGGAATGGCGCACAGACAACATGCGTGCCGGAGCGGGCCGTGGCTTCACCAACGCGACGGACGCGGCGGACTATCTGGTCCGCAATGGTCTCCCCTTCCGTGACGCGCACGAGGTGGTCGGCAGGCTGGTACTGCATTGCGAGCAGCACGGCAAAGCTCTCAGCGAACTCTCTCTGTTGGAGCTTAAGCAGATGTCTCCGCTGTTTTCGGAGGATGTGTATGACGCACTGTCCCTTGAGGCCTGCGTGAAGCGCCGCGGCGTACCCGGCGGTCCCAGCGTCGTCAGCGTGCAAAAGCACATCGACCGCATACAGGAATTCATGATGCAGTGAACTCTAAAAAACAGATGCCGCAGAGCCAAAAACTTCTGCGGCTTTCTTTATTTCATGATAAAATGAGCGGGAATAATATAATTGAGATACCGGAGTGTTTATGGGCTTCTCTGTCTTTGGCACAATTATCGCTGTTCTGACTATGCTGCCGAGCCTTGTTTTCTTCATATTCTTCCCACCCGTCAACAAACCAAGCGGCACTCAAGCCCATGAACCCCTGCCGCTGACGATTTTCGAACGTGTTGGGCAAGCTGCCTGCCTGATCGTGTTGATCATTTCGCGCAGTTGGTTTGATACACGAAGGTTTGACATCTGGCTTGCACTTAGCATAGCGTGCCTGCTCGTCTATTACGGCCTGTGGATCAGGTATCTCATAAAGGGTCGGAACTATGCGCTGCTGTACAAGCCGCTGCTGTTTATTCCCGTGCCACTGGCTGTCATCCCCGTCGCAGTTTTCGCCTTTGCCGCAGTTTGGGGGCAGTCCTTGTGGCTGGGTATAGCCGCTGTTCTTTTTGGGTCGGGACATATCCCCATCAGCGTGATGAATTCCCGGCTCACTGGTAATTCAGACACTTCAGACTCAGGAACTAATATCGTAAAATAGCCGTCTTAATATTGAAAGGAGTGATGAAATGAAGCATATTATTCCGATGATCCTTGTGCTGTGTCTGCTGGCGTTGGCCGGATGCTCTGCACAGACCGGTAATCAGTCTGCCGCCACCGAGACGCCCACGGAAACTCCTTTGGCAACGTTTCCGGCTGCCTCCCCGACAGCCGCGGTCAATACTGAAACTAACCAGCCGCTGGAGTTTAAGGCTCAGTATATCCGTCATGGCAGCGGCGTAGCAGGCGATGAATATCCGTCGACCCAGCTGATCCATACCGCGGAAGAGTTAACCTCAGTTGACGCGTTGCCGGAATACGGTGAAGCGTTCTTCGAGTCCCATACGCTGCTGCTTGTCCGCCTGATGGAGACCAGCGGTTCCGTCCGGCATAACGTCACCCAAGTCATAAACGACGGCACCAAGCTCATCGTTTCCATCGACCGGAAGCTTCCCGGCATCGGTACGATGGACATGGCTGCATGGCACATACTGATAGAATTACCGGTCGGTGTTCCCGATCAGGCGGAGCTGAAAATTACCGATCTGCCCCCGTCCGAATAGCCGGCATCCGGGCAGCACAATAAAGAGATGACAAGACATATAAAGGAGCCCTATCACAGGACTCCTTTATATGTATCACGCTTTTTATCTACTGGTCTGTACACTTCATGCATCGCCCACGGTGGACACATATGAGCCCTCCGCAATCCGGGCAAGTCCACGTATCGGCTTGTCCTTTCAGAAACGAATCCATTCCCTCAACACGTATGTTTTGGAGGTTTGCCAGCATGCTCATGCCGTACTTTGTTCTATACCGTTTATCCAGCTGCTTAAGCCGCTGGCAGGGGCGTTCACAAAGGCTGCAGTCTGGCCAGCCGTTTTCCAGCCGGGTCTTACAGCTTTTAATCGCGCAGCGGCGGCAGTATTCAAAGGGGATATTGTCGCTGCGGCAACCGTCACAGTGTTTCTTATTCCGCTGGTATGCATAGCACAGCGCGCAGTTCATGCCGCACGGGGCAATCAGCGATGCATCCAAGAGGCGCCTCCTTTATACTGTTCTATTTTCAATCAGCTACATCAACCATTTCTGTTATGAAACTAAGTATTTCGGAATTCACCTGTTCCGGATTGTCTCCGTTGGAAAAGTGTGCCGCGCCCTTGATTATGTGGAGTGGATAGCCCTCGTTCTTTGCCCATGCAAGGCAATACTGCGCGACCTTTCCGGTTTTGTCGTATTCGCCGAGCAGTATAAGCACCGGGAAAGAAAAATGGACATCCTTGTTTTCCTTTGTGAACACGCCATAAGCAATATCCATCTGTTCAATGATCTGTTCTTTTGTAAGCGGTATGAGCATTTCCATCATCTTCCCATACGAATACTTCGTTTGAGAAACGGATTTTGCCATACTCTTGCGCAATGCGTTCTCAGTGTACAGTCTGGCCAGCGGAGCCACGCGCCTCAGCCACCAGATATCCGATGTAGAGTAATAGCCCAAGCCAAAGGGTGTGGTGTCCAGCGCGACAAAGCCTTCCACTCTTTCGGGATAACGGAACGCAAACTCCTGACAGGGGTATCCGCCCATAGACATCCCCACCAGTATGGCTTTATTAATATTTTCCTGATCCAAAATACTCAGCAGGTCATGGACGCAGTTTTCGTATGAGAAGTCCCTATATGGGCGGGAAAGCCCATGCAGCGGAACATCCCAAGTGATTACCGTGAAGTTCTGCTTGAAGTATTCCGTCTGTTTTTCGAACATGGAATGGTTGGCGGTTAAACCGTGGGTAAACACAATACACTTGGCATCCGTTTTATCTGGACGGCTGATCCAATAATATACGTTACCTCGGGCAGTGTTGAGTATTCTTTCATTCAACGGCTTAACCCCGCTTTCCTAGCGCCTATCTGATCTGCCCGCTGCCCCGGATGATGTATTTGTATGTCGTGAGCTCCTCAAGCCCCATCGGGCCGCGAGCGTGCAGCTTCTGCGTGCTGATGCCGATCTCCGCGCCGAAGCCGAACTCGCCGCCGTCCGTGAACCGCGTGGAGGCATTCACGTACACCGCCGCCGAATCCACCTGCGTGAGGAACTTCTCAGCGTTCGCGTAGTCCTTCGTCACGATGGCTTCCGAGTGCTTCGTACCGTATTTGTTGATGTGTGCGATAGCCTCATCCAGGCCGGAAACCACCTTCACGGCGAGTATGTAATCGAGGAACTCCGTGTAGTAGTCCTTCTCCGTCGCTCCCTTCGCGCTGATAATAGTGCACGTCCTCTCGCAGCCGCGCAACTCCACATTGGATAACCGTTCCGCCATTTTGGGGAGAAACGCCTTTGCCACGGCCTCATGCACCAGCAGCGATTCCGCCGCGTTGCACACCGAAGGCCGGCTCGTCTTGGCATTATGGATGATCTCGAGACCCATCTCAATATCCGCTGTCTCGTCGATGTAGACGTGGCAGTTGCCCGTGCCCGTCTCGATCACCGGTATCGTCGCGTTCTTGACAACGCTCTGTATCAGCCCCGCTCCGCCGCGCGGTATCAGCACGTCGATTACGCCGTTCAAGCCCATCATATACGTCGCAGCTTCGCGCGAGGTATCGTCTATAAGTTGGATGGCGTCCGCCGGAAAACCGGCCTGTTCCGCCGCCTCACGCAGCACGGCCACCACCGCTTTGTTGGAATGGATGGCATCGCTGCCGCCGCGCAGCACCACCGCGTTGCCCGTCTTCAGGCACAGCCCCGCCGCATCGGACGTCACGTTGGGCCGCGCTTCGTAGATGATCCCGATCACGCCCAGTGGCACGCGCTGCTTCGTGATCGCCAACCCGTTGGGCCGCAGCGCACCGTGCAGCACCTCGCCCACCGGATCTCGCAGCGCCGCCACATCCCGAAGCCCCTGCGCCATGCCCTCGATTCGCTTCACTGAGAGCGACAGGCGGTCGATCATGTAGGGTGCTGTGTCTCTCGCCTTTGCCGCCTCCACGTCCTTAGCGTTCTCCATAACAATATAGTCAGCTTTGACAACCAGCGCATCCGCCATTGCCAGCAGCGCCTTGTTCTTCCCGCTTTCCCCCATGCAGGCCAGCGTCGCCGCAGCCTTCTTCGCGCTCAGCGCTTTATCCAGTACGTGCTGCATCGTAATCCTCCCAGAATCGCATGTTTGCGCTATTATAACATTATTTGCATCCCAAGTCACGAGGCGTTATAATACTGTTTCATGGAGGGCGCCATATGACACTGGATGGATTGACGTTGAATGTGATCGTGAATGAATTGAATGAGCCGGTGGTAGGCTGCAAGGTAGACAAGGTTCACCAGCCGCAGCCGGAAACAATTGTGCTCTCGCTGCGTGCGCCGGGCCGGAATCCGAAGCTGCTGATCAGTGCGGGCGCATTTGACTCGCGGCTGCATTTGACTGAGCAGAAATACCCCAACCCCCCGTCGCCGCCTATGTTCTGCATGTTTTTGCGCAAGCACCTCACGGGAGCGAAGATCGTATCCGTGGAGCAGACGGGGCTGGAGCGCATCGTACGCATATCACTGGAGGCAAAAGATGAACTGGGCTTGCCGCGCACGCTGACGCTGGTCGCGGAGCTGATGGGCAAATACTCCAACGTTATCCTTTTAAGCGAGCAGAATATTGTGATGGACAGCATGCGCCATGTGTCGTCGGCACAGAGCCGCGTGCGCAGCGTATTGCCGGGGCTGAGTTACGAGGAGCCGCCATCGTCCAAGCTCAACCCTTTTACCATTTCGCGCGCGACGCTGGCGGAAATGCTGGGCAAGCGTGGCAAGACGAAGCTCAAAAGCTATCTGTCTCAGTTTTTGCAGGGCATCTCCGGCCCAACCGCCGACGAGCTGCTGTGGCGTTACATGCCCGAAGGTTACGAGGAGCATCCACGTGAAGCGGAGCGTATGGCAGACGTGATAAAGGGCTTTTTCGCGGAGCCTGAATCACCCCGCCCGACGATGTATATCCGGGACGGCGCGCCCTTTTTCTACGCACCGGTGCCATTTCACAGCGTGGCAGCGCAGTCCGCCGAAAGCTTCACCACAGCCAACGCAATGACGGACGCATATTATTTTGGCCTGAGGCAGATAGAAGCGCTGGCTCGCAAGCGGGATTCTCTGGGTCGGCTGACGCAGAAGCATATCGAAAAGCTGAGCCAGACGCTGCAAAAGCAGCTGGAAAGCCTGGAGCAGTCCAAAAAGGCCGACCACCACAAGATGCTGGGCGATATCATCACAGCCAACATATACCGCATCACGCGTGGGCAGCGCACGCTCGCAGCGCAGGATTACGTGACAGGCGAGGATGTGTCGGTCGAGCTGGACACGCGGCTCTCCCCCGCCGCCAACGCGCAGCAGCATTACAAGCGCTACAATAAGCTGAAAAGCGGCCTCGATATCACCGCGCGCCGCATGGCGGAAACGCAGAAGGAGCTTAGCTTTCTGGACAGCGTGCTGGTCTCGCTGGACGCCTGCGAAACAATGGATGAGCTGTTTGAAGTGGAGTACGAACTGGCCCGCGCCGGATACGCGCCACGCTCTAAGGAAGCGCCACAGAAATCCACGCAGGAGCCGTCCCGCCCGCACCGGTTCGTTTCGTCGGACGGTCTAGTAATTCTGGCCGGCAAGAACAACCGCCAAAACGATCTGCTGACGATGAAAACCGCAGAGCCGGAGGACATATGGCTGCACACCAAGGACATACCCGGCGCGCACGTGCTGATCACCGGCACAAAAGGGCAGACTCCCGAGACCACTCTGCTGGAAGCCGCGGGTATCGCCGCCTATCTCAGCAAAGCCAAGAACGGCGGCAAGGTGGCGGTGGATTACGCGCCGCGAAAAAACGTACGCAAACCAAACGGTGCACGCCCCGGCATGGTGGTGTATGAGAATTATAGGACCGTATTGGTGCCCGCCAGCCGCGAGACTTTCGAACGCCTTATCGTAAGCCCTTCAGAAAAGGGATAGACAGTAAGCCTTTAAATTTCGGGCAACAAAAAAAGACCGTTTTCAGGTCTTTTTGTTTTTGCGGATTACTTCTTGTCCATTTCCTGCTCAGGCAGTTCGGAATCTTCCACGGTAGCGATAGCGCCCTTGGTGTATACGAGGCGCACCTTATCCGGAAGCGCTTCGATCGTGACGAGGTCTTCCTTCACTGCGACGATTTTGCCGTACATGCCGCCGATCGTTTTGATTGTCTTGCCGGGCTTTAAGCTGTCCATTAGCGCCTGCTGCTGCTTCTTACGACGTCTCTGGGGTATGATCATCAGCAATATGAAGACTACGAATATCGCACCCAGCATCAGATATTGCGTCCAACTCTGATCCATTTAAAATACCTTCCTTTATCGAATTTCCTAAGTACATATACTATATGACCCGAGGATAATTATCAACATCTTTTTTCGTTTTAAGCCTTATAGTTCGCAAAAAATTCATTTTTGAAGGATAAAAATCTTCCTTCCTCAATCGCGCGCCTGATCTCGCCCATAAATTGAATGGATGCGTGTACATTGTGTATTGACAGTAGCGTCGCGCCCAGTATTTCGCCCGCCTTTATCAGATGCCGGATATACGCGCGCGTAAAGTTCCGGCAGGCATAACAGTCACAGTTCTCATCAATCGGTCGGAAATCCCGCGCGTACTGCGCATTACGGACGACCAGCCGGCCAGTACGCGTCAGCGCCGTGCCATTGCGCGCCATGCGCGTCTGAAGCACGCAGTCGAACATGTCCACGCCGCGCGCCACGCCGTCCACGAAGCAGTCGAAGCTGCCCACGCCCATCAGATATCGCGGCTTGTTTTCATTCAGCAGCGGCACTGTCACGTCCAGCATCTCGTTCATCAGCGGCTTTGGCTCCCCCACCGACAGTCCGCCGATGGCGTTGCCCGGAAAGTCCATCGAGTCAATCACCTTGGCGCTCTCCTGCCGCAGGTCGGCAAAGGTTCCGCCCTGCACGATGCCAAACAGCGCCTGATCCTCGTGCGTCTTTGCGTCCTTGCAACGCTGCGCCCAGCGGTGCGTGCGCTCCATCGCCGACGCAACGGTCTTGTATTCCGCAGGCCACGCAGTGCACTCGTCAAACGCCATGATGATGTCTGCACCCAGCGCCTGCTCGATCTCCATCGCCTTTTCAGGTGTCAGCATATGCCGCGAGCCGTCGAGGTGAGACGCGAACATGGCGCCCTGCTCAGTGATCTTGCGCAGCGCGCCCAGTGAAAACACCTGAAAGCCGCCGCTGTCTGTGAGTATCGGCCTTTCCCAGTTCATGAACTTGTGCAGCCCGCCCGCCTCGCGCACCAACTCATGGCCCGGACGCAGGTACAGATGGTATGTATTGGCGAGGACAATCTGAGCCCCCGTCTCCTTCACCTGATCAGGCGTCATCGCCTTCACGGTGGCTTGCGTGCCCACCGGCATGTAGACGGGTGTTTTGATATCACCGTGCGGTGTGGTCAGCACGCCGGTGCGCGCTGCGGTCTCCTTACAGGTTGACTCTATTGCAAAATGAATGGACATTCTTCCTCCGGCTCGTCATGCTTAATCACGCCTGGCATCTGTTTGTATGCTGCCGAATGCCAAGTGTCATCAATTTTACCACAGCCGGCGTCACTCTGCAAACACCGATCGGACGATGGGGACCACATAATGACTGCCGCCCCGGCCCTTGACGTCCTCGATCATCGCCACCACCAGATATTGTTTGGCGCTTTGATCCGCTGGATACGCCACGAACCACCCAAGTTCGGTACCCTCCGTATCCTCCTTGGAGTTTTTTTTCTCGGCTGTCCCGGTCTTCCCTGCCACACTGATACCGTCTATTTTGAAAGAATGGCCGGTACCGTCTTTATTCTCAATGACCTGCACCATCGCGTCCCGAACAGTCTGCACCGCCTCGTGGGAAAATACGTCCTCTTTCCAGACTGTCGGGCTCTTGCCCTTCTCAAGATACGGCGTCATCATATTGCCATCATTGACGAATGCCGAATAGATGGACGCCATGTGGACAGGATTGATCTCGACCCGGCCCTGCCCGAACCCGCTGTTCGCAATATCGATGTCATCAGGGAATGCAAGCTCGTTTCCAAACGTCGATACGCCGAGCCCGAATTCGAACGGGACTTCCTCTCCGAACCCGATGCTTTTGAGGCCCTCCGCCAGCTTGCCGCTGCCGATTTTCAGCGCCGCTTTGGCAAAATAGATGTTATCGGAATAAACCAATGCGTTTTTGACGTTGGCATCGCCACCATACTGCTTTAGTGTGGTGATGCTGTAGTCGTTCCAGTTATCCTTTTTCCACGTGGTGCCGCTGGAGCCGAAATCCTCATCCGCAGTGAAGGTACCGCTGCTAAGGCCCAAAGCGGCAATGATCGGCTTAAACGACGAGCCCGGCACATATGTCGCCTTGAACCGGTTGTACATGGGCCGGGTCGCCTCGTCATTGTATTCGGCCCATTTTTCTTCCGTCAGCCCCAGAATAAAGTTATTGGGATCGTAGGACGGCGAACTGACCAGCGCCAGTATCTCGCCCGTTGCCGGATCCATGACCACCGCCGTTCCTTTATCGTTCTTCATCTGGTCATACAGCCTGGACTGAATCGCCGAATCGATGGTGAGCGTGACATTTTCACCGTTGTGCGCTTCTATCTCCGCGAGCACCTGCTTTTCGTTGCCATCCTTATCCGCGATATATATCCTGCAGCCATCGGAGGCCCGCAGGCGTTCCTCCAGCAGGCTTTCCATGCCCACCTTGCCGATCTTGCTTTCCGCCGTATACCCTTCGTCCGGATGCGCATCCAGCTCTTCCTTGTTGATGTTGTGTATGTAGCCAGTCAAAGCCGCTGCTTTCTCGCCCAGCACATAGACCCTGTCCTGCGTCGTGTTCAGCCTGATGCCTTTTATGGCTAAAAGTTGCTCCTTCTTCTCCGCATCGGAATAGGAGATGTTTTTCAGCGGTACAAACAGGTCCTCCTTTACCCAGCTTTCGGAGAGCTTACCGTTGATCGCCTCCACCGTCATGCCCAGTATCTGGGCGACTGCCGCGATATCCGCATCCCGTGTTTCGGGAACGATCTTGCCCGGTACAAAGCCCACCGAGTATACATCAGATTTCCCGGCGAGGAGATTTCCGTTCCTGTCCAATATGCTGCCGCGCTCCCCCTTTGTGGTGGAGACGCGCACCTTGTCGTCGTCATTGAGATTCGGAAATATCACATTGGAATTCCACTCCAGCTTATACACGTCATCGTACTGTCCGAATTCCACCGTATTGTCGAATGAAACCTGCCCGGCCTGCGTATCCATCGTCATCTTATAGCTGACCGTGCCCCCATCGCTACTCACATCGGAAACCGCTATATTGCTCGCTTCAATGCCTTCATATATGTTTTTATTGCGCGTAATATAGTCGTCTTTGGACACGGTGGTGTTTTCACTGACGTAGGTGAACATCTTCTCATAGTCATGCTCGTTGAGGGCTGTTACATATGCCTGCAACACGTCCTCGAGAAGAGCCGAATCGGCAGACTTCGTTGATTCGGCATTCACCCCGGATGGCATCGTATCGGGCAAAACCGCATCGGCGGCGCAGGCCGATAATATCAGCACACAGTATATCAAGACAATGAAGATGACGCCTCTTTTTCTCAACTTATTCTCTCCTTATCTTATATTCTTGGACTCGTCCATGTTTACCATATATTATACCTCGTAACTCATTTAAACTCAAATGGTTATTGTTATGCCAACACTAAACGATTTCAATAAAACAAATAAGCCATCCCTGACACATCAAAGCTTGTCACAAGAGATGGCTGAAAATAAGGTTTATTCGCCTTATTTAGAGTATTTACAATATCAGCATCGCATCGCCGAAGCTGAAGAAGCGATACCGCCTCTCCACCGCGTCCTTGTACAGCGACAGCGTACGCCCGCGCCCCGCAAACGCCGAAACCAGCATGATGAGCGTGGATTCGGGCAGGTGGAAGTTGGTAACCAGCACGTCCACCGCTTTGAAGCGGTAGCCCGGCGTAATGAATATGCTCGTTTCGCCGCAGCCCGCGTGCACCAGCCCCGCGTCATCCGACACCGATTCCAGTGTACGCACGCATGTAGTGCCCACCGCAATGATACGCCCGCCGTTCTGGCGCGCCGTATTGATGGCCGCAGCAGCTTGCTCCGGCACCTCGTAGTGCTCGCTGTGCATCACGTGCTCTTCGACGCTCTGCACCTTCACCGGACGGAACGTGCCCAGCCCCACGTGCAGCGTCAGCCGCGCGATGGCGATGCCCATGCCCGCGATCCTATCCAGCAGCTCGGGCGTGAAGTGCAGACCGGCGGTGGGTGCGGCGGCAGACCCCTGCTCGCGTGCGTATACCGTCTGGTAGCGCGACTTGTCCGTGAGCTTTTCGTGGATGTACGGCGGCAGCGGCATCTCGCCCAGCTCGTCCAATATCGCCTCGAACACACCGTCGAACGAGAACCGCACCTCAGTAACGCCGTCCTCCTTTTTCTCCACAATCATGGCGGACAGCTTGTCCGAGAACACCACCTCGTCGCCCACGCGCAGCTTCTTGCCCGGCTTGCAGATGATATCCCACGTGTCCAGCGACAGGCGGCGCAGCAGCAGAAACTCCACCGCCCTGTCCGTCCCCTTCTTGACGCCATACAGGCGCGCGGGTATCACGCAGGTGTCGTTGATCACCAGCACGTCGCCGGGACGCAGATATTCCGTGATGTCGGAAAATACGCGATGCGCCGTCTCGTGCGTCTCTCGGTTATATACCAGCAGGCGCGAAGCATCCCGCTGTTCTATCGGTGTCTGGGCAATCAACGATTCATCCAGCTCGTAGTAAAAATCACTTGTCTTCAATCAGCCCTCCGGCAGGTCCAGCTTAGTCTGTTGCGTATTGTTGCCCGGGTTGTACGGGCAGCCGATATGTGCATAGGCCAGCGCCGTCGCTACACGCCCGCGCGGCGTTTTATTGATGAACCCCAGCTGGATGAGGAACGGCTCGTATACGTCCTCTATCGTCACACTCTCTTCGTTGGTGGCCGCACACAGCGTGTCCAGGCCTACCGGGCCGCCATTAAACTTGTATATGATGGCCTCCAGTATCGCCTTGTCCACGCCGTCGAGGCCGATCTCGTCCACCTCCAGCTGTTCGAGGCCATACCGCGCGATGTCCAGCGACACCTTGCCGCAGCCGTCCACCTCCGCGAAATCGCGCACGCGGCGCAGCAGTCGATTGGCCACGCGCGGCGTCCCCCTCGATCGAGAGGCAATCTCCAGTGACGCGTCATCGTCGATGCATACGTTCAGTATGCCCGCCGAGCGGCGGATGATAAGCGCCAGTTCCTCCGGCGTGTACATCTGCAGCCGGTGGATCACGCCAAAACGGTCCCTCAGCGGCGAGGTCAGCTGCCCCGCGCGCGTGGTCGCACCCACCAGCGTGAAATGCGGCAGTCCGAGGCGCAGAGTCCTAGCGGATGGCCCCTTGCCGATGATGATATCCAGCGCGTAGTCCTCCATCGCCGGATACAAGACCTCCTCGACGCTGCTGTTCAGGCGGTGTATCTCGTCGATAAACAGCACATCGCCCTTGCTTAAGTTGGTGAGTATTGCCGCGAGATCGCCCGGCCGCTCGATGGCGGGCCCGGAGGTCACGCGGATATTCACGCCCATTTCGGACGCGATGATATATGACAGCGTCGTTTTGCCAAGTCCCGGCGGGCCGTACAGCAGCACGTGGTCCAGCGATTCGCCGCGGCTCTTGGCCGCTGCCATGAACACCTTGAGGTTATCCTTGGCCTTGGACTGGCCCACATAGTCGTCCAGCGTTTTGGGGCGTAACGAGAGTTCCGAAGCGGCGTCCGCCTCGTTCACGTTCGAGGATACGATCCTGTCGTCGTCCATGCCCGTACCTCCTTACGCGCCCATGCGCCGCAGCGCCAGCAGTATGATATCTTCCGTGGTGTCGCCCAAATTCTTAACCGACGCCACGGCTTTGATGGCCTCCGCTCGGTTGTAGCCCAGCGACACCAGCGCTGCGATGGCTTCCGCCTCCACGCCCGCACCGCCCGGCACAGGCTCCGCCCCGCCGCCGTCGTCGATGATCTCCTGCGTCCGGATCTTCTCCGTGAGGTCGATGATGATGCGCTGCGCCGTCTTCTTGCCCACGCCGGATATCTTGGAGAACGCCCGCTCATCCGACGTGATGATGGCCGCCGCGAGGTCACTCACCTTCATTGCGGACAGTATCGCCAGCGCCACCTTGGGTCCGATGCCCGAAACGCCCGTCAGTCGGAGGAACATTTCCCGCTCCTCCGGCGTATAAAAGCCGTACAGCGTGTGCGCGTCCTCCCGCACCACCAGACGGCAGTGCAGCTTGGCAGCCTGTCCCGTCCGAATATGCAGCAGCGACTGGGCCGACGTATACACGCGGTATCCAATACCGCCTGCTTCGATCACGGCATGATCCTTGTCTGTGGACGCCACCTCACCCTTGATATAATCGTACATAAAACCCCTCTATCTGATACGGAAGTTTTCCGCAAAGCGGCTGGAATGCGCGTGGCATATCGCACAGGCCACCGCGTCCGCCGCATCGTCCGGGCGGATCACCTTATTCAGTCCCAGCAGTAGCCGCACCATCTCCTGTATCTGCTTCTTGTCCGCGTGGCCGTAGCCCACTACTGCCTGCTTGATCTGCATCGGCGTATATTCGAACAGCGCCGCACCGGTGCCGAAAGCCGCCGCCATCGCCGCGCCACGCGCCTGTGCTACGCCGATCACCGTGGTCACGTTCTTACCCGCAAACAGCTCCTCGAACGCAATGCAATCCGGGTCGTGCTGGCGGATCAGCTTGCCCACGCTCTCATGGATGATGGCAAGCCGCCGCGGCAGCGGCATCCCCGCCTCCGTCACGATGGTACCGCAGTCCACCAACGACGCCTTGCCGTTCTCGTAGCGGATCACGCCATAGCCCATCAGCGCCAGCCCCGGGTCGATACCCAGTATGATCATTCGTAACCTCACTTGTTATCGCTGGTATTACTATAAAGGCAAGCCGCTGGTATGTCAAACGGTTTGCCGCCCTTGGCAAAGCCACTGCTGCTGCCTCTTCCAGTCTGGTCCTTTGTGCATTATATCATTATCTTGCTTGGGAATCAGTACATATTTTCGCTTTTTTCAATTTTGGTTTCGAATAAATTAGCAGTTAACAAATATCACACCCAAATGATATAATGGTTAAAGATTTTGTGAATTATGAACATTGGAGGACTGATATGGAAAGCTTGTTGTTTTTGCAGAATGGTTCGGATATTCGGGGCGTTGCGACCGAGGGTGTGCCCGGAGAGGACGTGACTCTGACACATCAGCGGGTGGGCGTTATCGCCGCCGCGTTCGGACGGTGGCTGGCTTCAAAAACCGGAAAGAACGACGTGGCCGTGGCCATCGGGCGCGACAGCCGCATAACCGGCGAAGAGCTGGCAAACTGTGTGGCGCAGGGACTGGCGGATGCGGGCGCAAAGGTATACGACTTCGGCTACTGCTCCACACCGGCCATGTTCATGAGCCTGCTGGACAACAGCCTCGGCTGCGACGGCTCCATCATGATAACCGCGAGCCACCTGCCGTATAACCGCAATGGCATGAAGTTTTTTACCCGTGAAGGTGGTCTGGAAAAGGCGGACATCAAAGAGATACTGACGATGGCGTCTCAGACGACGATGCTTCATGTACCCCATCAAACAACCAAGACTGATTTCCTTTCAAAATACTGCGAGATTCTCGTGAGCTTCATCCGCAATCAAACCGGCGAGGAAACGCCGCTCAAAGGTTCCAAGATCATCGTGGATGCAGGCAACGGCGTCGGCGGCTTTTTCGCGGGTAAGGTGCTTGCACCTCTGGGTGCAGATACGTCCGGCAGCCTTTATCTTGAGCCGAACGGCCTGTTCCCCAATCATATCCCCAATCCGGAGCTCAAGGACGTGATGAGTGCTTTCCGTCAGGCCGTGCTCAAGGAGCAAGCGGACCTCGGCGTGATATTCGACACCGACGTGGACCGCGCGGCGGTAGTAGACGGCAGCGGCGTCGAAATCAACCGCAACCGGCTTATCGCGCTGATGTCGGCCATCGTGTTGGAAGACGAGCCGGCTTCCGTTATTGTGACGGATTCCGTCACCTCCGCCGGACTCCGTGAGTTCATCGAATCTAAAGGCGGCGTTCATCACCGTTTTAAACGCGGCTATAAGAACGTCATCAACGAATCAAAGCGTCTGAAC